>NZ_JBHVSI010000005.1:0-258676 GCF_042885335.1 Neobacillus sp. NPDC058068
CTCCCAAAGATTCGCTCGACTTGCATGTATTAGGCACGCCGCCAGCGTTCGTCCTGAGCCAGGATCAAACTCTCCAAGAAAGTTGATTAGCTCATTTGTTACGTTGGCTTAGTTTCATAAATGAAACTAAAAAATATTGTTTGTTGACGTTTTTGTTTGTTTAGTTTTCAAAGAACAATTTTCTCTATCGCTCAAAAGCGACTTTACCATCTTACCAAGTTATCAACTAAAAGTCAATAACTTTTTTCATTTGTTGTTCGCCGTCTCAGTGACGACTTTTCATATATTACAGCATATTATTACCCTGGTCAATACTTTTTTTAAATGTTTTTCACAAAAAAAGAAAGATGCTTTGTTCAGGACGGTTTCACTTAGGTAACGGGCATATTTTAAGTGCCCCAACCTCTTTGACTCCCTTTAAGACTCTTTAAGTTTGCGTATCATTTTTTTGATAATGCGAATCTGTCCGCGATGGCTCAGCTCGTCTTCAAACACATGAAACCACTTAAAGAAATTGTTTGCAGGCTTGTCCCACCAAAACGGAGTTTGCTCAAATAACCATTCGTCAGGCAGGGTTTTAAACGTTTCAATTGTCGTGTTTCTGACATCGGTTAATTGCTTCAGGTAATAATCAATTGTGTTCCCCTTTATTTGCTCCCTTGCGCTGCTTCCTAAGTCTAATCCAGGATTTAATTGACTAACTTCTTCATCCGTTAGATCCCGTTTTTCAAAGGTTTCAATTTGGTACGCTTTTTCCACTGTAGCCATATGGGCTAACAGCATTCCGATTGAGTTCGCCTCGTCATCATAAAGAAAGTCCAGCTCCTCAACCGTTAAATCTTTTACTTCTTCTATTGTCGTTACTCTCGTGTAATTCATCATCGAAACCAATTTGCTGAATTCTAGACCCAAGCCATCTTTTTGATCAATCAAAAATAATGTTTGCATTTCCATTACAACTACCCCCATGCGGAAAAATAATACTTACCTATTATTCGGCATTTGCTATGGAAAACCCTTTTATGGAAAATTAGGAAGCTATTAGATTTCCATTGGGTACTTTTCTGGAATTATTGTTCTAACATTTTTTCGGGCTAATTACAGTGGTTTGTGTTAAACTAACCAAACGACGTTTAGCGGAACGAACAAAAATAATGGAGTGGTAATATGAGTAAAGCTAAGGGGAAAAGCGGAACAGGTCAAGGAACTGGCAAGAAGGGCTGGAATCGCTGGAAGGCCGGTGCTAACAAAGCAAAAAGCGCAAAACCATATGTCAGCAAAGGCACGAAAAAACCAGATAAAGCACAATAAGACCGACAACTTCAATAGAACAAAATACGATGCTCTTTATTTCGAGAGCATCGTTGTTTTTATCCCTTTTTTAAAGTGTTTTTCCACCCGCAGCTACTCTCTCATTAAGGATGCCGGTTTACTTCCCTTGCTCACCACAACATTTTCACCACGGCTTACCAAACGACTCAAGAGCTTTTTCCAAAATGATCTTCCTTTTCTCTTTTTCGCAAACCAACTAAACCGCTCCGACTGGTATTGTTTGTATCCCTCTTGGACATCTTTCATTCGTTGCTTGAGAGTATATTCATTTACATGAAACATTTCTCTTCCTCCCTTTCTTAAAGAGATAGTTCACCAACATTATGAAGAGCCGCTCCTTGTTCCTTTAACTTTTCTTCTTCAACACTGCCTGTGTTTACTCGGACGATGTTCTGAAGAACGCCTTTTAATTTCTTATCGCGGACCGATATTTCCCCAAGGATATCTATTTCTAAAACCTTGTTTCGCAGTACCTCTTCGCTTACATCTTTATCAAGAATAAGTTTTCCATTAACGATAAAATTGGTCGGTTCATCTAAAGCGAGGAATTGTTCGTTCGACCAGACTTCTTCCCCCTCAATCATGATAAAGCTATGTTCATAGGATAATATTTCTGTATCCAACAGGGATGTGAGTTCATACATAAGATCTTCTATCTGCTCATGGCAAACGATAATAGATGTAGAATGAACCTTGGCGATGGCCTCGGTGATTATTTCTCTTGTTACATCTGCATCAAACAAAATCGGCTTTTTTGTATATAAATTCTTTTGTTTAAAGCGGCGAATCGAACGGTTGTTTAACCGCAGCGTCCTATTTAACACCTCATATCCTGCTGGAATCACCTCTATCTTACAGCCCGCTAAAGAAGCTGTTTTTTTATATAAGAAGGCTTCCTGCTCTTCGTAAAGAGAGATTTTTCCGTTAACCTCCAACCTGCTTATTTTTTCGTCGAATTTTTCCATGTTTAAATCTTTCGAAAAGGAAAGCACTCCACTTACAACTAAATACGCTTGATCATCAATGGCTTGGAGGAAGGAATTTGTTAAGGTGAATTTGCCGCTTTCCATCCGTGGTGGTGTCTCTTGATAGCTTTCAAGCTCAAATGCCCCTTTGGAGATAATAGGGCTTAGCATGCCGGAGAGGTGAGCAGGACTATAAACCTTCCCATTTACCATTAAATGAAGCAGCCCTTTTTTCAAATCATCAGGATGAACATTTTTGTCAACAATGACTTCGCCGTTCACCAGTAAGTGTACCGGTTCCGAAATAGATTTTAGGAAAGCCTCATCGAGTTTCAATGTTCCATTAGAAAGGCTATAGCCCTCTGGTACCTCACAGGTCGAACCAATATTTCCAATATTCAACGCCGATAAAAGCTGGGTATCCCCTTTTCGATAAAGTACCATTCCGACATTTTCAATTCTTTCGATTCCCTTAATGCTTTCTTCTGTCGCATCCAGCAAATTTAATAATCCAACATTTCCAATTCGTTGATTCATCATTTTTCCTCCTCTAGTATCGTTCTTAATTTTTTGATGGCTAAATGAAGTTTGTAACGCACCGTTGCGGCTGGAAGCCCCAATTGACTGCCGATTTCCTGGCTGGAAAGCCCAAGCCAATAGCGTTTAAAAATCAAATCACTTGTTTCCTGCGGCAAGTGGGATAAGAGTTCGGTTATTTCTAGGTGGCTATGGGCCGCCCCCTGAATGGAAAAGTCTAAATCGTCCTCCCACTCAGTTAACCGTTTTTCTTTTCTTCGTTCATCAATCATTTTGTTCTTCATGACACGGAAGAACCATGCCCGCTGCTTATAGTCTGGTAAAGTGTGAAGCTGTTCTTCTCCAAGTGCCTTAAGCACCGCATCCTGGACAAGATCATTGGCTTCTTGTTCATGCCGAGCTATCGACCTGGCAAAGCGGTGAAGGTCGTCTTTTAACCTTTCATATAAATCACTCACTCCCACTACAATCACTCACTTTTGGTTTTTTTATCACATCATGATTAGGGTAATTATTGAAGAATTTTAACTTTGGTGGCTGCTCCTCCGCTTTATTAAGTGAAGAAACTTTGTTTTCTCTGCGTTCTCATATAGTTAACGGTTGAAGACCGCAAAGTGTTGGAGGAATTTATAAAATATTTTTAACTTTCTCGGGGGTTGGATGAACGAACTTGAAAAAAGTCCTTTACTTGTATTTAAACAAACGTTTGAACAGTTTTCCAACCTTATTAATCCAGTCATTCAACCAGTTCCAGACACAAAAAAACTGGATAGCCATTTTAAGCTATCCAGCAGCGGAATAAGTTTGGGTGTCAGGCACCACAGAAACACATTTGTCCACCCCACGCGGACACTTCTGTGGTGCCTGACACCCTTTATTTATTTAAGCTTCAACAACGTTTGGTTGTTGGTATACTTCGGTTTCTAGTTCTCCTGTTGCTTTGCTTGTTAATACGCCTGCTGTCATGGAGCCGCTGACGTTTAGGGCGGTGCGTCCCATGTCAATAAGCGGCTCGACTGAGATAAGCAGTCCTGCTATCGCAATTGGCAGGTTCATGACAGATAAAACGATTAGTGCTGCGAAGGTTGCCCCGCCGCCAACACCAGCAACACCAAAGGAACTAATCATCACAACAATAATAAGTGTGAGAATAAAGGACGGGCTTGTCGGATTAATCCCTGCCGATGGTGCAACCATTACGGCTAACATCGCCGGGTAAATTCCGGCACAGCCATTTTGGCCGATAGAAAGTCCGAAAGAACCGGCAAAGTTGGCAATCCCTTCTGATACACCAAGATCTTTTGTTTGTGTTTTAATTGTCAATGGTAATGTCCCCGCACTTGATCTTGACGTAAAGGCAAAGGTTAACGTTGGCAATGCCTTTTTCACATAATTCACAGGACTTAGTTTAGCAAATGATATTAATAGTAAATGCACAATAAACATCAGGATGAGCGCAACATAGGAAGCAATGACAAACTTACCTAGTTTCGCAATCGCTTCAAAATCACTTGTTGCTGTCACCTTGGTGATAATCGCTAGGATTCCATAAGGTGTTAGACGGAGGATAAGTGTAACAACCCTCATGATAACGGCGTACAACGTATCGATGATATTCGCGAAAAATTCACCCTGCTCCGGATTCTTACGTTTGACCCCAAGATAGGCAATCCCGATAAAGGCTGCAAAAATAACGACTGCAATAGTTGAGGTTGGACGTGCTCCTGTTAAATCTTGAAACGGATTACTTGGAACAAGTTCAAGAATTTGCTGCGGGATCGTCATATTTTCAACACTGACAACCTTTTCTTGTAAAAGTGCATTTCTCGCCTTTTCTGCATCACCTTCGTTTAGATGAATGCCATCAAGACCAAATCCTAAGGCCGAACCAATGCCAATAGCTGCCGAAATGGCCGTCGTTGCAAGCAGAATACCGATCACTAGGAAACTAATTTTTCCAATATTTTTTGTTAATTTTAATTTCGTAAAGGCACCGACAATGGAAATGAATACAAGCGGCATTACCACCATTTGTAATAGTTTTACATATCCGCTGCCGACAATGCTAAACCAATCGATTGAACCTGTTGTGACTTCGTGTGTAGTACCATAGATTAAATGAATAATAAAACCAAAGATAATACCTAAACCCAATGCGGTGAAAACACGTTTTGAAAAAGAAACATGCTTTTTTTGCATAATGAATAAACCAAAAATAAGTAATAGTAAAACAGCTACGTTCACAATGATCAGAACGGTATTCATCAAATTCCTCCCCAGTTAATTTAGTGAAAATTCTAATACATATATTCCTATGAGTCAAGTCGGAATTGTAATTATTTTTTAAAAGAAATGAAAACCTCCCCGTAAGAGGTTTTCATTCTAATTTACCTTTTCAATTCGATAAAGAAATGAGCTGTAATCTTTTTTAATCAGTGGAAGCGTTAAGCCAATTTGCATAAGCTCATCCCCGTAAAAAACCTTATCACCATTATTTACTTTGTACATTGCCTCTCGCTTAAGTCCGCGCAATTTCAGCCGAAAAAAGGGGGGATTCGGCACCGCTAGCGTTTTATAATAAAAAACAACCGCACGTTCCTGTTTGGGCGAAACATACATCCATGCCGTATCCATACCAGCAAACGGACTCAACAGCCTAAATTGGTCACCAAAACAGACTAGGTCTTTGATTTGATGATATTGTTGGATTTGCGCGGCGACTAACGTTTTGTCCCCCTCGCTCAGTTTATCGATGTTTAATTCGAATCCCAAATTTGCCGCCATCGCCACATGGCATCTCATTAACAGCGGGGTCGTTCTCCCAACTTGGTGATTCGGCACATCTGAGACATGGGCCCCCATCGTGATCGCTGGGTATATAAGACTGGTTCCATATTGAATTTTTAACCGTTCGACCGCATCGGTATCATCACTCGTCCAAGTTTGCGGCATGTAATACAGCATGCCGGGATCAAAACGGCCGCCGCCTCCCGAGCAGCTTTCAAACAAAATCGCGGGAAAGCGTTCGGTCAGTTTTTCCAAAATCCGATACAGGCCCAGCATATAACGGTGTGCTGTTTCCCTTTGCCTTTCAGGCGGAAGCGCTGCCGAACCAATTTCGGTCATATTTCGGTTCATGTCCCATTTGACATAGGAAATCGCGGCACTCTTGAACACCTTCGAGAGCGTATCGATTAAGTAATTACATACCTCTTTCCTGCTTAGATCAAGGACCAATTGATTTCTTGACGCCGTCCGCCTGCGTCCCGGTACATGCAGGCACCAATCGGGATGCCTGCGATACAATTCGCTGTCGGGCGATACCATTTCAGGCTCGACCCACAATCCAAATTTCATCCCCAGCTTCCCTATATAATCAGCCAATCCTGCCAATCCATTCGGCAGTTTCTTCTGATAAACCACCCAATCCCCTAACGAACTTTTATCGTTGTCACGATGCCCAAACCAGCCATCATCCAAGACAAACAACTCAATCCCCAGCTCGTTTCCGGCCTCGGCAATCTCCTTTAACTTTTTTTCATTAAAATCAAAATAAGTAGCCTCCCAATTATTAATCAGAATCGGGCGCGTTTTGTCGCGATAAACACCGCGGCAAACCCTCGTTCTCAGCAATTTATGATAGGTTCTGGACATTCCGCCGAGACCGTCTGAAGAATAGACCATGATCGCCTCGGGAGTTTGAAACGTTTCCCCCGGCTTTAACAGCCAGGTAAAATCAAATGGATTAATCCCAATGCTGAGCCTTGTTGTTTGAAAAGGATCGACTTCAATGGCAGCTTGGAAATTCCCGCTGTACACTAAACTAACCCCATAAACATCGCCGGACTCTTCGTTCGCATTTTTCGAGAGCAGGGCAACAAATGGATTATGCTGATGGCTGCTGGCACCCCTGGTGGAAGATATGGTTTGCAACCCGTGGTGTAAGGGCTGGCGTTCGATGTGGCGTTCCCGGCTCCATGTCCCGTGCAGATGGAGCCAGTCCCAGTCCGCTTGATGGAAATCGACGGACATACTCAGACATTTATGTAATTCCACTTCCCTGTTCCCAAGGTTCTCGAAGGAAGCAGACCTTGTAATAACATCAAGGTCACTGTAGATTGTATAATGAAGGTTCAGCCCAACTCCAAGCAGTGAATCAACAAGGGTGATGATTAAGGTATCCGCCTCAGAATCATCCTCGACATAGGCAGCAGGCAATCCTTTTAGCGGACGTTTCCCTTGAAAAATCTCATGAGAATTATAGACAAATTCCGTTATCGTTGACCCATCCTCAGATAGCAGTTGATAGGCCGGCGAACGAAAATCGCCATTTCCATAAGCCGGATACTCCTGAGGCAATGTATCAAGCGAAAACTTGGGGTCTTCCGGTTCTGTCGTCGGCGAAAACGCCCTGCCCTTAAAGGCTAGGATAGAGGAAGGCTGGCGCGTCTTAACCTGCCTGCCCCAATACAAATGGGCCGGATACTTCCCGTGGACAATTTGAATGAAGTAACTAACTTTGCCATTATATAAATGAAACACTTCCTCCTTTTCATTCCACTCAATCGGCATGTTGCTTCCCCCCTCATCAACCCTACTATATTCACTTCAAAACTAAACAATGCGACCAGTTTAAAAATGGGTTCATAATCCATGCTCCGCTTACATTTTTTCCGATTTTCAGTAGAAAATAGATACAGTAATTGATAAATATTGAAACTAGGGTGTGTACGTTCTATGCAGCATTTGAATCATCTAATCGAACACTATGGGTATTTTGGCATTATTATTGCGTTGGTCGGAGGTATTATTGGGCTCCCAATCCCTGATGAGGTTCTGCTAACTTATGTAGGATATAACGTTTTTGGAGGCAAAATGGCTTACTTACCTTCACTTCTATCTGCCTTTGCTGGGGCATGTGGGGGTATTTCGCTTAGTTATATCTTAGGTGTAAAACTAGGACTGCCATTTCTGATAAAGTTTGGTCCTAAATTACATATTACGGAAGAAAAAGTGAGTAAAACAAGAAAACAATTTTTGAAATTAGGACCTTTTCTCTTATTTGCCGGCTTTTTTATCCCTGGAGTCCGGCATATCACTGCCTACCTTGCCGGTATTAATGGCTACTCCTATCGAAAGTTTGCTTTATTTGCCTTTTCAGGTGCGGTAACCTGGTGTTTTTCTTTCATAACTCTCGGAAGGGTGCTCGGTGAGAACTGGGTCATTGTTGGAACCTATCTTTCAAAATATAGTATTTATTTGATTTTTGCATTCCTGCTTGGCTGCCTTATTTTTTATACCTATTGGCGAAAAAAAAGGCTGCTGGGAATGGTCGATAAATAACATCCTGATGACGGAGCTCCTTGAATTCGAGGAGTTTTTCTTTTTTAGACGATAGGGAAATATAACTTTCCTATCATGGGATTATAGATTATTTTCCCGCACCATTAACGCAAACTAACTTCCATAGCTAAACAAAAATCTTATAGTGTTATCGTATATTGCTGATTATTTACACCACTGGTTGAAAAAACACGTTCCGCGTATTGAATTTCTTTTTCCGACATTAATAAAACCGTTGAGCTTCTTGTCCCGTAATGCTCACTTTTGATAAACAGCGGTGAGAGCATTCTTTCCCACTCTAATGAAACGCCTGTACTAGGAAGGATACTGTCCGGTGCAGGGTCAGAATGTTGGAGCAGCTCGAACAGCTTGTCTGCCAAACCCTCCTGTTTCCCGGTTATGATTTGTGACAGACCTTCCCTGCCTATTTTTACCTTTGGCCATTCGGTATTTAATAAATGATTGCTGACACCATGAATACCTGGCTCAATCTTTTGCAGCACCTGTCCAATATTCGAATAATAAAACAGCTCATTTGCGTCGCCTGCAAGTAAGTTATAGCCAGGGTAGTCATCATTGTTTTCAGTGAGGCCATGCAGATAATCTTTGATATTTCCTTTATGTTTCAAGGCTTCTGCTACCAGTTCACCGCGCGACCGTTTCCCTTCGGTTAACTCCTTAGGATTGCGAAAGTTTGTCAGGGCCGTAAAACGCCCTTTATCGGTCACTCCCATCCAAGTTCCCATTTTTTCTAGATCCCGTCCCGCAAGGATTTCTGGACTCTCCTCCCAGTAATGTACCGGTGCAGTCGGTCTCTGATAAAATTCATCGCGATTCGCCGCCACCACGAGTTGATATACTGGATGTACTTGATAGGCAAACAAAATTAAACACATTGCAATCACAGCCCTTTTATGAAAATTATAACAAATTTAGGGTGTCAGGCACCATGTGAAAAATTCACATGGTGCCTGACACCCTTACCTTTTTTCTAAATACGAAAAAAACCGGGTATTCCCCGGCTTCTACTTACCTGGATAATTTATTGTTTTAAAGGTATCGTCGTCACTTCTTCGGCGAGGAACTATTTTCTCATCGCCTGGCATTAGTCTCCAGCCTTTGCTTACAACAATTCGCAGCCATGTTCCCGGAATCCAGGAAGTCACCAGCGCTAACATAACAAGGATAGCGAAAAACTCTTGGTTAATGATACCTGTCGAATAAGCTACTGAGGAAAGGACGATGCCAGGGCCGCCTCGGTCATTAATTGCCAATCCTAAATTTAAACTTGTAAATGGGTCTTGTTTGATAGTACGGGAGGTAATGTAAACAGCTAACGTTTGTGTTAATGTTGCAAATAATAGATAGCCAAGGAAGAATAATGGGTTAAAATGTCTTACAAGATCTAATTGTAATCCGACCGTCGCAAAGTAGATCGGGATAAACCATGAAAACGAGATATTCGACACCCCTTGTTCCAGCCGCTCAGACACGACTTTTGGCAAGGCTACTTTTGCAACAATCCCTGCCAGCAGGGCACCAAAGATTGCCTCAACATGAAGGTTACCAGCAAGCGATGCAAGCATAAACATGATAAATAAGAAGTATCCTAAATTGGATGACCTGAACAAAAGGTTCTGTTTAATGATGGTCATTCGTTTAAATAACAGGTAACCAAGAAACACGGTGCCAAGAATAAACGCGGTCGATATAGAGATACTTTTCACTGCAGTTCCTACAGTAAAGACGCCCCCTTCGCTAGCAATCGCAGTGGCGAACCCTAATGCAACCCAAAGCAGCACGTCATGAATTCCTGCACATGCGATAACAATTTTTGCGAACCGAGTGTGCATAATTCCCAGGTCATTAAATATTTTGGATATGACCGGAATCGATGTCACAGCAATGGAGATCGCAATGACAATTTTGAATGCTAAGGTGTTGTTGGCTGTTCCAAGATACGGAGTAATGTTAAACCATCCCGCCGCCAGCCAGCCGACGATAAACGCAGGAATAGTAGCACCGATTACTAATGCCGAGGTGATTTTTGCGTCTTCTTTATTAAATTTCGTCTGGAATTTAAGCCCTGAGCAGAACATCAAAAGCAGTAAACCAAACTGATAAAGCAGGCCAAACAATTTATCCTCTCCGGCAAAACCCAAAAACAACCATTTAAATGCATCCGGGAAGAAATGCCCTAATAGAGTTGGACCGAGAACTAAGCCTGCAGCAACCTCCCCTATAACACGTGGAATGAATATTCGCTCCGCTAAATACCCTAATAAGTGTGCCATTGCTAATAAACATCCCATAGCCATCAGAAAATGACTAATTTCCGCCCCGCTTAAACTAAACATTCCGTGAATCACCCATTTCAACTTTTATTGTTTACTTTTAATAAGGGTATGCAATAATAGCCTCAGTGAATTGGACAACTGTCCACTGCTTGTCAAAATTAAGAAAAAGTGCCTGACCCCCCAGTGGGTTAATGCGTTAACGCATCGGGGGTCAGGCACCTATTTTCTAAAAAGAAGAGCACCCTCCTAATTAGGAAAGTGCCCACACTGTAGTACATCATGCTATTATTCAAGGTTTATCTGCCCAGCCATCCGCCATCGACGGCTAATAAATGACCATGTACATAATTAGAGGCATCCGAGGCCAGGAACACAACTGACCCCTTAAAATCTTCGGGATTTCCCCAGCGGCCGGCAGGAATACGTTCAAGGATTTGTCTATTTCTTGTTTCATCGTTTATGAGTGCTGTATTCATATCTGTTGCAATATATCCAGGGACAATCGCGTTAACATTCACATTGTGCTGCGCCCATTCATTCGATAATGCTTTCGTTAACTGCGCCACGCCGCCCTTTGCAGCAGCATAGGCTGGAACCGTTAATCCTCCTTGGTAGGAAAGCAGGGATGCCGTGTTGATGATTTTCCCTTTCCCATTTGGAACCATATAACGTCCGGCTTGTTGCGATAATAACCAAACCGTCTTCAAATTCACATTGATTACATCGTCCCAATCAAGTTCCGCAAAATCAACCGAAGGGGAACGACGTTGAATTCCTGCATTATTGACTAAAATATCAATTTTTCCAAAATGAGAAACTACGTTTGGAATAGCAGCCTTCACTTGGTCAGCATCCTCTAAATCACATGGTACAATCAAACATTTTCTGCCCAGCTTCTCGATTTCTTCCTTGACTGCAGTCTGTTCGGGTGAGCGTTGCAAAAGGGCAATGTCTGCGCCGGCTTCTGCTAAAGCCAATGCCATAGAACGTCCAATTCCTCTTGTTGCTCCCGTTATCGCAGCAACTTTCCCATTTAGTTTAAATAATTCAAGAGACATGTTTAACCCTCCCAATTAATTCTGTTGAAATAATATTTTTAAAGACACATCGGGATTTTCCATTAATTTAAACCCTTCGGCAATTTGCTCCAGTGGCAGCTGATGCGAAATAAATGGAGCAACATCAATCCTTCCAGTCTCCATTAGTCTAATCGCTTTTTCAAAGTCGCTTCCACTATAGCACCTTGTCGTGGTCAAAGAAATCTCTTTAAAGTGCATGGTTGCTAAATTGATCGCTGGCTGTTGTTTATACACACTGACAACAACAATTTGTCCCTGAATCTTGCTTACCTCCACCATCTGAGTCGCTGTTATTTGTGTACCAGCTACTTCAAAAACAATATCTGCTCCGATTCCGTTGGTAAGGGAAAGCACTTCTGCTGTTACATTAACCTCTTTTGCATCTAATGCAGTAAATCCAAACTCTTTCGCTTTACCTAGACGATACGGACTAATATCGGAAACAATGATTTGATTGGCCCCTGCTTGTTTTGCCATTAAACCAATCAGCAAACCGATTGGTCCTCCACCCAAAATCACGACGTTATCTCCAACTTTCAGATTAGAACGGCGTACGGTATGAACTGCAACTGCAACTGGCTCTGCTAATGCTGCATGAGCATCAGACAGTCCTTCAGGAATGCGGTGAAGTCGGTTCAACGGAACAGCCGCATATTCAGCAAATCCACCATGCTTATCAATCCCAATAAGCTTTAATGATTTACAGACGTGGAATTGCCCAGACTTACATGCTTCACAAGTACCGCAGCTAAGAGTTGGTTCGATTACTACACGGTCGCCGATTGAAAAAGCAGATTCCCCGTTAATCTCTTCGATAATACCGCTAAACTCGTGCCCCATTGCTAAAGGTGCTTTAGCTCGCGGGTGTTTTCCGGCATAAATCATCATATCTGTTCCGCAAATACCTGCATAGGAAACCTTAATAAGAGCTTCTCCTTCATTTAAGGTTGGTTTTTCAAGCTCCCCTAACACAACATTCTTTTCTGAAATATACAAACCTGCTTTCATTACAGCCATATTCATACCCTCCATATATGTTATTTGCTATTCCCTATGAGTGAACGCCCTGCTATAACAAGAAGCAGGGCATTATTGTCATTAAACATTTAGATAAATAAAGATAGTAATAGAACCATTCCAAAAGCAGCGAACGAAAGAATCGTTTCCATAACTGTCCATGTCTTTAATGTCTCGGGCACTGACATGTTAAAGAATTCTTTAATCAACCAGAAGCCCGAATCATTCACGTGAGAAAGCATGATGGACCCTGCTCCAGTTGCCAGAACTAGAAGTTCCGGGCTAACCCCTGGCGTAACTGCCGCAATCGGATAAACAATCCCGGCAGCTGTTGTCATAGCTACAGTTGCTGACCCAACGGCTGCACGAATCAGTCCGGCAATCACGAACGCCAATACAATCGGGGATAGATGCGCTGCTGAAGCATAGCTTGCAATCGCATCGCCCACACCGCTTGCTGTTAAAATTTTATTGAATCCCCCTCCAGCTCCAATAATTAAGATGATGGATGCAACCGGTCCAAGACAGTCATTGGTAAACTTCACAATGTCTTTTCCATTAAAGCCGCGTGCAATACCAAAAGAATAGAAAGCAAAAAGAAGAGAGATTAATAGCGCAATTACCGGGCTTCCAATATAATCAATTACTTGTCTGAATGTATTTTCAGCAGGGTAGATAAGATCAACCACTGTTGCAACCAGCATGAGAATAACCGGAAGCAGTATTGTAAAAATAGTAATACCGAATTTCGGTAAATCTTTACTGCCAGATTCGGTAAATTGAGCGACTAAATCACCACTTGGCTCAACTTTAACTCTTTTTGCAATCCAAGAACCGTAAAGCGGACCTGCTATAGCTGCAGCAGGTATTGCCACGACTAGGGCTAAGAAAATGGTTTTTCCTAGATTTGCATGAAACATACCAACGGCAAGCATCGCTGCAGGGTGCGGCGGGATTAGACTATGGACAACAGCGAGACCCGCTACTAATGAAAGACCAATTTTAATAAGCGAGGTTCCTGTATGTTTGGCAATTACGAATACCAAAGGAATTAATAGGACAACACCAACTTGGAAAAAGACAGGAATACCACAAATAATAGCAACAATCATCATCGCCCAATGGACGTTCTTTTCACCAAATAAATTAACGAGTGTCTTAGCAACGCGCTCTGCACCGCCGGACTCGGCCATCATTTTCCCGAGCATTGTCCCTAGACCAAGGACGATTGCAATAAATCCTAAAACACCGGCGACACCTTCTTGGAAGGATGAAATAATTTCCGGCAATTTCATTCCCGAAATCAATCCCATAAACATAGCAGCAATAATTAGAGCGATAAAAGGATTGGTGTTGAACTTAGCGATTAAAACGATTAAACCTACGATGGCAATGATGGCATATAGCAATAAACTAGCGTTATGGCTTAAGCCGAAAATTGAATCCATTGCATTTCCCCCTTAATTAGATAAAAAATGATTTCTCCTCTTTGAATCTATGAAATCGTAATAATTCCATTTTCCCCTCTGTTTTAAAATCTAGCTTAAAATCTCAGCAACTTCTCTTAATGTCGTTTTAGTTCCAACATTACCTGGAAAAACAACATAAGCGATTCCAGGAAACTTACTTTCATTTCCGGTGGTCCAAACTGGGATACCTGGTTTAATTTGACCAGCTACCGTTGCTCTTTTTACATTGAGTCCTTTTGTTCCGATATCACTTGAGGTGATGCCACCCTTTGCAATAATATAACTTGGCCGCACTTCTAATCGTTGAACAATGCTTGTAACTGCATCTGAAATTTGCACGGATAGCTTTAACTCTTCCTCTTTCTTTCCTTCACCAAGATCCAGTCTTTCTCGTCTTGTGTAAACGGCTACATTTTTCCCCGAACGAATCATTTGTTCACATGTTTCAACGATTCGGTCAACTTCAGCATGAAACTTCTCCGGCTGAAGCACAAGATGGACGTTAAATTCAATAAATTCAATAGCGTCGCTCTTTTTCAATTCTTCAAGCTGCTCCGTTGTTTTTTGCACATGAGAGCCAACAATGATTAGCCCGCCATTATTCGATTCTTCCTTCATTAGTTCTTCTCTCGTTAGTAACTCTTTATCACTAACCCCCCCTAGAACCTTGGTAAGAGCAGCCGCACTTCTGAACATAAAATTCTTACCTGCATGTAATGCCCTTATGAGCGCAATCGTAAAGATTTTTACATCCACATAATCAACCGCATTGACTACAACTTTATTAAAGTCATTCACCTTAAGTAATTGATTGGTGCTTGTCTCTAAATCGAGCGCCCGGATACTTTCAAGTGAAATATAGGTTGTTTTTTCTGCGGGGAATTCGCCATTTGTTTTTTCTTCCACCCACTCACCCAAATGGGAATGGGTATAACCAAATGTTCTGTCTTTTGCAAATTCCGTTTCCCCCGCTGGCACCAAGAATTGGTCATATTGGACATAGTGAGTATTATCGATTGTAAAGCGGCCACCCTCTTTGAAAAATGGCAGTAATATTTCTCCATCAAAGCTCCTAACCGAGCTTGATTGAATGGTTTCCTTCAATACTTTTGTTTCAAGCGGATAGTGCCCTCTTAAAGTCGAATCTCCTCGGCTAATGATGATAAAATCTCTGTTTAGTTTCCTTGAAACCATTAAAACATTTGCGGCAATCTCTTGATGTGCCGTTTCAGTTTCTGCCGCAGTAAAGCCCCGCGAATTAGTTAAAAGGAAGAACATCGAATTTTCCTCTAAAAACCCCATTTCGATACTGTCTAATGACCAATCCGTATAAACAGAAATACCATGAACAGTTTGGACACCTGTAGGGTCATCATCAAGCACGATAATTTTTTTATTAAGAATAGTTAATTCTTTTTTCAACAGTTCATCGACAACGGATACATCGACTGCTGGAATTTTTTCAAAAGCTTCGGCTGCTAATCTCTTACCTGTACACATGCTTATAAACTCCTTACTTCCACATTGGCAAGCTTTTCATAATATTGGACGATACCGCCGTGATCATGGCTTGCCTTTCCATCCACCTTCAAGGCATGGAAGATTTCTAAAAGCTGGCTTGATAATGGCAGTGGAACGCCAATTTCGTGCGCAGTTTCCATCACGTTGGTGATATCTTTAAGGTTGATATCAATTCTTCCGCCGGCAACGAAGTTTCGTTCAAGAATTAATGGAACCTTTGCATCTAAAACGGCACTTCCTGCAAGTCCTCCCCTAATGGCCTGATACATTTTATTAATATCGATTCCAGCTTTCGCTGCTAAAACAAGGGCTTCAGACATAGCTGCGATATTTAGGTTAACAATGACCTGATTGGCAAGCTTTGCCGTTGTACCACAACCGTTACCGCCTACTAATGTCACATCTTTCCCCATTCCATAAAGGACATCTTTGACAGTTTCAAACACTTCTTCCTTGCCGCCTGCCATAATAGCTAACGTACCATCAATCGCTTTTGGTTCGCCGCCGCTTACTGGTGCATCTAGCATTTCAATGCCCTTTTTCGCAAGTTCGTTTGCGATTTCCCTTGAGACAACTGGTGTAATAGAACTCATATCGATTACAACAGAGCCTTCTTTAGCACTATGAATGATCCCATTCTCTCCTAATACAACCTGTCTTACATGTTGATTAGCTGGAAGCATCGTAATAATAATGTCACTTCGTTCGCCAACTTCGATTGGAGAGGCGGCTGCCGCCGCACCTGATTGAACTAATGACTCCACAGCTTTCTGATTAATGTCGAAAACGGTCAAACTATGGCCTGCATTCAGTAGATTTAGTGCCATCGGTTTCCCCATAATGCCTAAGCCGATAAAACCAATACTCTTCGTCATAATTGTTCCTCCCTGAAAATTAAAAACAAATTTCACTTTAGATGCATACGCTTACAAAAAATTTTAAAAAAATTATTGAATCATCATTGTGCCTTCAATCTGATTGAAAACGAGCAAACATAGAAAGGTAAAACAGGAATGTATACACGTTATTTAATTTTGTATACATTTATATTACTTTTGTATACAAATTATAATAGTTTCTTTTTTCAGATATGTCTAGTCTATTTTTTTTAAAAATAAAATTTGTTACTATTAACTTAAATTAGATTAATAATTGTGAGGGAATTACATGCTGCGGAAAAATGAAAAAACTCGTCACGCTTATCATCAATCCTATGAAATCCTTCGTGATCAAATTTTAAATGGGGAACTTCCAGGTGGAACGAAAATTGTGGAGGAAAAGCTCGCTGCCGATTTTGGTGTCAGCCGGACTCCAATCAGGGAGTCCATTCGGAGGTTAGAATACGAAGGATTGATTGTCAAAAAGATGGTAGTTAGTCCAACAGAAAAGGATTTGCGAAACATGTTTCAGATTCGGATTCTCTTGGAAGGATTCTCAGCAAAATCGGCAGCAGCCTATCTTCCTGAGGATGAGCTTGATTCTCTTTGGGAATGCGTAGAAATTGGCAAAACGGGGACCATCGAAGAAATTATGAAAGCAAACGAACAATTTCATGAAATCATTGTTGATGCCAGTAATAATCCAGTTATGATTGATATTATCGATAGAATGAAATCAATCATTTATCTTTTTCGCCGGACAGTCGTTTACTACAACCGCCCATTCTTGATCGAAGAACACGAACATATTTATGAAGCCATTAAAGCAAGAGATGGCCAAAAAGCCGAAATCCTCATGCAGCAACACCTCCAGTCTGACCTGGACTTTTGCTTACACTTATTAAGTCAGAACAAATAATAAGGTGTCAGGCACCATGTGAATTTTTCACATGGTGCCTGACACCTTTTGGGAATTACTGGAGGGACAGAGTACCTGTCCCTTTGTCCCTATCTATCTACCAGCCCCGGCTGGCGCCCCCTCCTCCCGAGGAACCGCCTCCTCCTCCACGGGATCCACCGCCGCCTCTTCCGCCACCTCTAGACAAGATGGAAAGCAGAAGGTAGGTGAGGGTGCCGCCAAAGAATTTAAAGTCAAGGAACACGACGACAACTACAATAATAATGAGGAGCCATGGCGGAATCCCGATCCCTTCATTCTTTGTTGCCGGCTGCTCTCCACCCTTGACGCCATATTCAGCGAGTACCTCTTTCACCAGTACTTTATAAGTTTCAATAACCGCTTTATTTGGCTGTTGATTTTTCAGATTAGGAATTGAGTATTCATCGAGAATCCGTCCGGCCTTACCGTCGGGAATTCTGCCCTCGAGCCCGTATCCTACTTCAATCCTTGCTTTATGTTCCTCCATCGCTAAAACGAGTAAGACACCGTTGTTTTCCTTTTTGTTTCCAATGCCGTATTTTCGAAATGCCTCAACGGCAAATTCTTCTATTGTTCGATCCCCGATTGTCGGGACTGTCAAAACAGCTACCTGTGCTGTCGTTCGATTTTCAAGGCTTCTTCCTAAATTGATTAACTCAGCCTTTTCCGTTTCGTTTAAAACATGGGCAAAATCCTGAACATAAATATCTCCCGTAGAGGCGGGAATTTGAACATCCTCAGCAAGTGCATTTGCTGCACATAGTTGAAAGGTGAAAAACACCAGTAGAAGGCTGAAGATCCGTTTCGCATTCATCACCCATTGCCCCCAAAGTCAACCTGAGGTACTTCCTGTGCTTTAGGATCTGCTTTAAAATATTCCTTTTCATTAAACCCGGCAATTCTTGCGATTATCGCTCCCGGGAATTGCTTTACTTTTTTGTTAAACACAGCTACCTGGTCATTATAATCCTTCCGGGCAACAGAGATTCGATTTTCCGTTCCGGCCAGTTCATCCATTAATTGGGCAAACTGCTGATTGGCCTTCAGGTCTGGATAATTTTCAACAACGACGAGCAAACGGCTTAACGCCCCTGATAATTCAGCGTTCGCTGTCGCTTCCTCTCCCGGTGTTTTCGCCCCGGCAAGTCGTGCACGAGCATCGGAAATGGAGGTTATCACATCTTTTTCATGTGCGGCATAACCTTTTACCGTATTTACCAAGTTGGGGATCAAGTCCAGCCTTCTTTGCAGCTGATTTTCAATTTGTGCATAAGACTGATTCACGTTTTCTTCGGAACTGACAAAGTTGTTATAGCTGGACATGAACATAAGGCCAAAAACAACAATGACAGCAATAACAATTCCGATTGCCATAAAACCTTTTTTCAAAATATCCACACTCCTTTCTCACCTATAGTATATATCACTTTTAAAATAAGTTCCGTTGTTAACCCATTAAATCAAATGATTGATTGAGGAAGCGGACGGAAAAACCTGTTTGCCAATTTGTATTATTAAATCTCGGTTTAATCAATAACAATTTGCAGTAGTCTTGACTGCGGTTTTTTGGTATCTGATTCCGTGCCATCAGTCTCTGTCAAAAAGTAAACAAAGTTTTGATTCAACTATGTAAAAGCTGGTAAAAGGTGGGGAGTTCGTACAAATCAAAAACTTCTTTATAAGATTGAACAGCCCTTTGCTTATTCGCATCGGGCTGTTGACAGTTAATATTCGTACTTTTTATTCTCAATGATTGTATAGCCTTTTCCGTTTTCAATTACAATCATCATGAAATCATTTTTAACAAAGTTCTCACTGAACTCAACATTTTGTTTGTAAATACTTTCCTGCTTGCTGCTATCCTTAAAAACTCCCATATAAAGTGTATTTTCATTAAAAACCTGCTTGATTAGGGTAGTTTCTCCGTTTTCCTTTGTAAATAACTGACTCACATATCCATCTCCGGAAGGGACATACTCAAATACCTTTGTTTCTTTGCCATTAACTGAAAAACTAGCTTTTAGGGATTCAGTTTTCGTATCGTATTCACCTGAAATATTCATACTTTGAATGGTCTCATCTTCTGATTTCATTTCCAGGTCGAACGTGCAAATATCGCCTTTCAATTCAACGTGACCTTTACTATCTTGATTCATCACCGGCCCTTCCCAAACATTTTGTCCTGTTTTAGGGACGCCAGACAACATCGCTATTGGCATTAAAGGAATATCTGTGCTAAACAAGCCCATCAAAGTAATAGAGACCAATGGATTTTCTTTTGAGACGGTTTCCAACATAGGGTCAAACATCTCATATGCTTTTTGTTTCACTTCCATATAATGTGTCATTCCAGTGGCAATAGGCGGAATAGCTGACTCTCCAAGTTCATCTTTCGGTGAAGCAGGTGTTTCATTGTCCTTTTTTTGTGGAGCTTTTCCTTCTTCTTTACTCACGGGAGCTGTTCCCTCTGTTTCCTCTTTTACGTCGCTTTTACCGCACCCGCTAATGGAAAAAAACATCAATAAAGTCGTCAACATCAAAAACATTTTATTTACTAACATTCGTTTTCGTTTACCTATGCACAACACCCCCATTAAAACATCTAATGTTTCCTTAAAATATTTTATGAGCATTTTCCATTTCTTGATACCTCTTTATGGTGAAATCAAAAATAAAAAGTATCCAATCCATGGATGATTGTAAATGCACAAGAAAATGCCTTAACCCAAAATTGGTAAGAAAGGGTTTACCTCGCAAAAATACTTTATGGTATGATGTTTAGGTTGTGTATCTACTATGTGACACATTTACATTCATCTAAGAAAAGAGATATTTATGCATCCCACAAAATTATCCAAGCGACACTGGTTGCTCATCTTAACACTCACTTTATTAACATTTGTTCTCGGAACAAGCGAATTTGTTATTGTCGGAATCTTAACCGATATTTCCTCAAGCCTTCATATGACAAATGCAAAAGCAGGCACTCTTGTTTCTACGTTTGCGATTACGTTTGCCGTCGCCACACCACTCGTGATGTCAGCAACAAGTCATTTTCCAAAGCGTAAATGGATGTTGTTTTTGTTAGGGTCTTTTATCATCCTGAATGGTTTGTGCGTAATTTCGACGAGCTACATCATGTTCCTTGCACTTCGGATTATAACGGCGATTGTAACAGGAGTATTAATCTCTCTAGCCATGATAGTTGCAAGTGAAACCATGCCGATCGAAAAACGCGGACTTGCTATATCATTCGTTTTCGGTGGTTTCACACTTGCAAATGTCGTTGGAGTGCCAATTGGTACTGTCATTGCTGAATGGTACGGCTGGAATGCCACTTTCATGTTAACTACTTTCCTAGGAGGATTGGCGTTTTTGGCATCCTACTTCGTCTTGCCTAATAAGCTCAGCCAATTACGCAGTTCGATACGGGATCAGTTTTCTTTATTGACCAATCCACGAATTTTGATGGCCTTTTTCATTCCTGCTCTTGGATTTGGCGCAACTTATGCCGTCTTTACGTACCTTGTTCCTATCTTGAAGGGAATGGGAGCACCAAATCAATCAATCAGTATAATCTTATTTGGTTACGGATGTATCTCAATTTTCAGCAACATCCTCGCCGGTAAAATTGCCAGCCATAATGCAATCGGCCGCCTTCGGTTTGTTTTTCTCATGCAAGCAATTGTCCTGATAAGTTTATTTTGGACGACCAATCATTTTATTATAGGACTTGCAAACATTGGCTTGATGTCGTTAATGGCCATCCTCTTAACAACATCTACCCAGCTTTATTTAATTGATCTTGCCGGAATTTATCAGCCAAAAGCAACAGGACTTGCTGCTTCACTTATGCCAGTGGCAAGCAATGTAGGGATCGCTTTCGGTTCAGCATTAGGCGGAATGGTGTACCATCAAGGAAATTTAATGAATGTCACATGGGTTGGTGGGGTAGTTGCAGTTTGTGCAAGTCTGCTAACTTTCTTTAGTCATCTTTTAGATCAAAAACAAAAGAAAACAGCATAAGAGGGAACCAACAATGTCTTGGCAAAGGGGGTGCCCCCAAAAGTTATACTTTTGGGACACCCCCTATTTTTTTCAGGACTTTTGTAACAAAAAAGACTTTCTCGTTAAAAATAGCACCAAATGGTATTAGCAGAATAATAAAATTTCTTCTTCATAAAATCCTCCTCTATTTAAAAATGTGATGTTCTGAATCATATACTTATTGATAGCAGAGAGAACCTTGTGTTGCCAATAAAAAGCGGTGGTGTAGTGGATTTTGACAATATCTGCGGTCTTACGAAGGGAATATCCTTTAAGCATACACTCAATGAAATTAATCCACTTATCGGCTTTCTTGGTGCGGTATAAAGGAGAACTCGTTAAATCGTTACTGATTTTAAAACAGTCTTTACACTTATATCGTTGTTTACCATTCTGTTTGCCAAAACGAATTATAGAAACACTTCCACAATGATGACAATGAAGCCCGTGAGAAAATTTATGTTCTCTTAATTCTCCGATAAGACAACCCCCATGCGAAAAAGAGGGTAAGAACATTCTCTTTAAAATATTCTTTATCACTATCAGAAAGTGTATCCATTTCAGAACTCCTTTTAATCTTACTATCTACATTTTACCAATTAAAGGCATCATGAAGTCCGAATCTGTAAATCACCCTTATCTATTTCTGTACTATGCTTATAGAAGTACTCTTTCCATCTTCCATATACGTCCATTAGTTGCAATTTATTACTTGTTAAGTATTATACTATTTAAGTTTATTTTAATTATCCCTATACTAAATCCAAGCTTTATTCTCTATTTGAACTGCTTTTATCAAGACTAGATAAATAACTTTTTTCTTTACCACTCAAAAAAATGTACAAATCAATCAAAGTAAAAAATTAGCAAAAAGGTTAAAACAAACTAAACTTTTATCTAAGAAAGCCCATGAAAGTTATACTATCATGGGCTATGAATTCTTATATTGTTCGTTACTCCTTGAGCCAGAAGTCAGGATTACTGCTAATTAAACCATTATTCTTCTTTCCCTAAAAATATTATGGGTAGCCCAATTTATGCTATCTGTCTCACTTTTACTTAATTTATGCCTAACTATATACTCTTCACAGTCAACACCAAGAGATACAGCTTCTAAAATAAAATCTAATTTACCTGGATATAATTGACCATTAATTTCCTCTTGGAAAGCTTCTTTCAATAAGTCTGGCTGTCCTTGGAAAGCACGTATAGCTGTTCTTTTAACCCAAGGATGTGGGTCAATTAACCCCCATTTTAATAAATGAGAATATTCTTCAACCATTTCTGAATATATTGTCATATATTGAAATATCGCCATCCTCATCTCTACTAAGGGTAAATGTGAGGTTATTTCTAAATCAGCACGTATCTCTTCATCTCGTTTATGATAGAAGAATTCATGTAGCTTTAAATCTAATTGATCCCTCCAGCTACCATATAAAGAGGAAAATAACCATTTTTGTTTTGCAGATTTTGTTTCTCCTCTTTTCTTAAGTTCATAAAGGATAGGGATTAGTTTACTATTCCTCACTTGTGCTAATAGCCCCTCTTGTTCTAATAATCTCGCTTGGTCTAATAATCCCTCTTGTTCTTTATAACCGCTTTCAAAGTACATATGCAGAAAAAGTGGTTTAAGTAATGAATGGTCTACCCTACTTTTAATCATTTCTAAAAGAATAGACTTATCCATTTTTTCTGAGTATCTTACCCATATGTCCAGCACACCCCAAGGTGTCTTTGAAAGTGAGGAAGATAAGGCATAATCAATATCCCGATTTTCATTGTCTGATAAATATAAATTAGCAAGCCATATCGCATCAATTTGGGTATCACTTGAAAGAATATTTTTCACTTCATTCCTAATTAATTCGTGATTTAGTTCCCTACGTGCGCCTATAAGACCAATGCATTGAGCTGTCCAATCACTTGAACGTAACAATTCCAGAATAATACTTTCTTTCATTCTAAAATTCTTTAATTCACTAATTAAAGACCCTATTGCTCTTCTTACTAACCAATGTGGTTCACTTACATTTTTTTCAAAATAGCCCCGTAACACCTCGATTTTGATCGATTCAGGGAAATCCATCAAATAATACCAATGCATTTCTCTAGTAGCAGTATCGGATTCATTAATTCTCATTAAAAATCTTTTTTGAAAATCTTTATTATCCTCAATCATTATAACTGGATTACTTAACACAGTATCTGGAGCACGATTTGAAGAATTTATGTAACAAGGATGGCCAGTAGTTATTATTTCTTCCGCTAGAACACGTAATGAAATTGGTTTTCCTTCTTCACTTAGTGCATTAAGTGCTTCGCATAAATGTTTAGTAAAAATACTTCCATTTTCATTAAATCCTGCTATTCCAAAAGCGCCACTTGAAGCTAATACAGAAATTTTTTCATGACTAAATATATTTTTAGCATTAGCTATGTTTAAACCTGCACTAGAAGAACAACAATCAAGTATTAATATGGTTTGGAAATCTGTTCGATCCATTTCATCTTTTAATCGTGATAACTTACATCGACCTTCTCCGTTACTATACGCACCACTAAATACTAATTCTAAACTATCATTACCTTCTAAAACGCCATGGCCACTAAAATAAATAATTAAGTTATCTGACTCACCCAGATTTCTTTTAAACGTCTTCACTACAGCTAAAAACTCTTCATCAGTTGGGTCTGTTAAACAAATACTATGCTTATCGGAAAAATCAACATTTAAAACATTATTTAAAGTTTCATAAATAAAATTGGCATCATTATGAGCACATGCAATTTCTCCTAGCAATTCATCTTTACAATTTTTGATTCCTACTGAAATTAAATAATTCATCTCTCATAACCTGCTATTCTACTTTTTTTCAATTTCTTTAAGCGAATACTCTTTACCATCAATTTTAATTATAGTATCAGAGTCATAATTTTCATGTCCTTTATACACTCTAATTACCGATTTTAAAGCATCATAAATAAAATTAGTTGCCAATCCTATAGCAATACCAATTATTATCTCGCCTTTTGCATTTGGTTGAATCTTTCTTTTCACTTCTAGTGATTTTGTTTCACTGCGTAGGGCTTGCTCTAACCCTTTTAATAAGTCTGATACAAATCCATTTTCCTGAACATTTTCAACTAATATCATTTCTTTGTTTGTCATTTTATTTCCCCTCTTTCTTCATTGGCAGCCATACACCATATTCCTTTACATAGTTTTTTATATCATTGATATTTTCAGGAATAAATTCAAAATCAAATCTATCTTCACTATGCTCAGTATGCTGTCTTAACTTCCCATTCGGATATAAGACCCAATATTTCGAATAATTACGATTATATCTTAGCGTAATTTTTACACTATTGGAATATTTTATTGATATTTTTTGTTGAATACTATGTACTATTTCTTCATATTCCTCATCACTTGTTGCATATTCATCATATTTTTCTTTTTTATTTGCTGGATGTGGCTGGATTAGACACCACTCTTTTGGTTGGATTAACTGTATTAACTCTATAAACTGCTCTACAATCTCTTCATCAAGAAATAATTTAGTTATCACAGTGTTTATTCTTATATTTTTATATTGCTTTTTCTTTAAATCCCCTATTAAATTATTTAATTGCTCGAATGTTCCTATCTTTCCTCTTAAAGCATCATGTTGTTCGGCATTTGGGGCATCTATAGATATTAATATCCAACTAAACATCTCTGCATTATTAATTAACCACTCTTTAACATCTTTTTTCCCCACTCCACTTGTTGTCAGTGTCATTTGGATACCTAATTTAGAAAGTGCATTACAAATTACATCTAAATGCGAATAAGTTAGCGGGTCACCGCCTGCAATATCTATTTTTTGAACTCCAAGTTCTTTAAATACTTCCATAAAATCATCAATCTTATCCAGTTCCGTCTCTCTAGCAGTTTTTGTTGCAAAACAATAAGGACAGGATAAAAAACACCTGTCCGTAATATGCCATATAATTTGTGGTAAAATTGATACCTCATCACTACTTGAACTATAAAATTCGTTTAAATCTGAATCGTACTTAATATTCCCCATCTTCTATCACCTTCATCACAATTTGATTGATTTCTTCCGGTGTTTTCATCTTGTTGTTTTCGTCCAAACAATTAATAATAACAATGTTATTATATTTTTCCGCTAAATCTTGATAAATTCCCCTTGCGTTACTCATTATATCAGCAGATTCTTCATATACATCCGCTTTTTCTCCCACATAATCCCGAAACCCTTTATTTGACACATTTTTTTTAGAAGTTTCTGCATTAAGATCGAAAACTATGTATAAATCTGGAGAGGGTAATCCTAATTGGGAATGCTCTAACTCAAATATCCATTGTATAAATTCTTCTCTTAATTCTGGTTTCACCCTAGAACTTTGATATACAGCACTTGAAAGTGTAAATCGATTCAATAATAAATAATCATAATTAATGCAATCAAAGTTTTCAAATTCCTTCCATCTATCTAAAGCATACCATAAAGACATTGATTTAGGATCTACATTGTTTGCATTAACCTCTTCGTTTCCCGATAAAAATTGTCCAATATACTTCCCAAAAAAGCTTTCGTAAACAGGGAAGGATTTTATTATTACTTGTTTATCCTTCACCTTAAGCTGCTCCTCTAATAAAGACATTTGAACCGTTTTTCCACTACCATCAATGCCTTCAACTGCAATTATCTTTGTTTCTTTTTGACTAGGGAATAACACTTTTGTATGAGAATTAAAAAGCTCTACTAATTTTTCATGAGATATGTTTAAGGCCTGAGCTGCTGCTTCAAATCGCTTCTCTCTCATATCTCGAGGTAAATAATCTAAATCAGATTTATCATAGCACCATGAAAGAATATGAAATGCATCTTTTATTCTTTTATCTGATTTATTATAAGGATTCCCATCATACCATTTTAATAATTTATTTATTAATTTTTCAGGTAAATCCTCAGTATTCAAAAGGAAATCTTCCCTATACTGAAATTTTTCAATGATATTTAATAATGAACTCATGTTTGTACCACCTTCTTAAACTTTGTATACCTTTATACAATTCTTTTTATCTTAACCTCATTATAAAATAAAAGATTAACTAATAATAATATACAGCATAACTCTTTCATTGTAATTTTAAACAGGATAATTCATAACTGTAACAAATGAACATTTCATTTATCTGTAAAGTTCTATCCTATGTCCCCCATAGTATCATTTTTTATTTGTTCTAAGGTTTTTATTTTTATTGGCAATCCCACATTCTTGTTTACCATCACTTGTGATACGGTTCACCGCATCCTAAGTAATAATGAACAAAAAAGTAGCGCGGAGACGGTTCTTTGCTTCCTAAGAAGCAATTGAACCGTCCCCGCGCTTTTTTTGCTAAATAAGTTTTTCCCCACAATTAGGGCAAAAGTTTGCCTCGCCTGTTTTCGTCCCGCAATTTGGGCAAAAGTTTGGTTTTTTTTGTCCGCCTCCATTTGCTTGTGCAGGAGGTTGTGCATTTTGCGGCGGTGCAGGCTGATTTTGCGTATGCTGATTCTGATTCTGATTCTGATTCTGATTCATTTGATTCATCATTTGACCCGCAATATTCATCCCCATCATCATTCCGGCCATATCCGATGCCGTCCCGCCGCCGCTCATTTTTCCAGTGGCCATGCCATCTGTTAAGGAGATTTGCTGGTACCTGCCAACATCACTCACCATTCCCTGTGAAGCATTTTTGGTGATCATGTCTTGAATCTCTTTTGGATAGTTGAAGCTCATGACATTAAACCCGGTGATGGTGATGCCGCTCTTGATCATCTGCATATCTAAATCCTCTTGAATTCCTTTTGAAATGTCGAAGGAATTTGCCTGCAGATTGAACATATCCTTCCCTTCCCGTGTAATCCATTTCATCAGGAGCTGATCAAGGATAGAGGTGATGCGAATTTTGACATCCTCCACTACATAGTGATCCTTTACACCGGCAATTTGATCGATTAAGGCAATATAATCATGTACTTTAAAATTAAATGTTCCGTTCGCGCGAATCGGCATGCCGCCAGGAAGTCCGAGTGTTGGGATATTGATTGCATTTTGCGTGCCCCATTTCACCACAAACTCTTTCGTGTTCACAAACAGCACTTCTACCCGCATCCCGCTATTGAAGCCAAACTTGAATCCCTTTAAGGTCGATAAGAAGGGGATGATTTGCGATTCGATATCGTACTCACCGTCATCCCGAAACACCCCTTCGATTTTTCCATTGTTAAAAAAGATTGCATCTTGCCCAGGTCGAATAATCAGTCTGCTCCCCTTTTTAATTTCACGATTGCTCCATTTATAAAAAATCATATCCTCTCTAAATTCTTGCCATTCTACAACATTTGCAAATTGATTTTTAAAAAAAGACATCGATCAGTTGCTCCCTTCCGCTTTTAGAATTTGCCTCTGCTTCCGCTATGTGAGTGACCGCCGCCAGTAATTCCGCCTCCACCGCCGCTGTGCGTATTATTAGAAGGTTTCCTTTGCCTCGTCACTGTTTGTCTGACAAAGTTATCATATTTGTCTAGTACTCTTGACTGATCACTATTCATATAAGTCCCGGCATTTACCGTGACCCTGCCGCCAGAGCGATACGCCATAATCGCTACAACTACCCCGGCAACGATGAAGGAGGCAATTAATTGAAACCACCATTGAAAAAATATATTCTCCTGGTTGGCCCCCGAATCATTGCTATTGTACCCATCCGAACTTCCACCCGGCCCATAGCCCGAATATCCATCCGAGCTGCTGCCGTCACTCGGCTCATAGCCCATATATTCATGGGAAGCAGTTATAAATGCCGAAAAGGCTTGAAAGTAGTGACCATCTGATAGATCAGGGGTAATGTTTTCACGAATCTGATCAAGCCTGCCATCACCCAAATACTGCTCCGCTTTTTTAAAACCTGCCAAATAAATATCCCGTTCTTGCATGTCGATGGCTAGTATCGCTGTATTTCCATGCGGCTGGTCATACCCGGGAGCATTATCATCATAGAAATCCTCCACATATTGAACGATATCCTTTCCTTCCGTTCCATTTACCGTGAGAATGATAAAAGCGGTCTCCCTCTCTTTGCCCAGTTCACTTGCCATATTTTGAAGTTCTGCCGCCTCTTTATCCGTTAGTAAATGGGCAAAATCATATATATACTGGCTCCGATCAAAGTTTTCCGCTTTGGCCGGCATTGCCCATGGCAGCAGCAGCAGAAATGCTATCATTAAGAAAAAGATTCCTCTTTTTTGCAGATAAATCCTGCTCACCAAAATCCGCCTCCCATCATATAAGAGACACATTTTAAGGCAAGGAAGGTTCCAGCCGAGATGCCGCTAAACCACATCGCCACTTTAGTTGTGCTGATTGGCGGTTTGCCGACTATTTTTCCTGTCTCGCCATTCATCGCAAACGTATAATCAGAATTGTTATAATCATAGCTAACCATCCAAACCGGCAGTAATACATAATCGCTGTTCTTGTTTACCGTATCAATATATTTATTCGTATAATTTACTGAATGATAGCCTGTTAACGTTGAACGAATATAGGAATCAATATAGCCGCTGATTTTATCCTTCGCCCGCGGGAGCAGCTCTTCGTCTGTATAATTGTATTTTTCCGCTATATATCCTGCCAAATATGGGGTTTTAAAATCCTTTAATTGATCATATGGGTATGGCTCCAATTTATCCATTAATTTATCATTCATCTTTTCGGATGCATCAACAGGGATTTTGACATAATCAAGGTTGATATCACGGAAAGCATCATAATACTTTGTTTCTGTATAAATATAATCTCCCTGTGTATAGGTTCTGACCTTTGTACATGTGGCATTTACTTGCACCTTACTATTTAAATCAAATAACCAAAATGGAACATACATGCCTGTCAGGCTCTTAATACGATCTGCATTCATGAAGCCTTTTGGAGTTAGGAGCCCTTTTCTGCACCATTTTTGAAACGCCTTCGTTGCCTCTTCCTTGCTGATTGTAAAAGGAATGACCTTTGCCGGTGCAAGAGTACCCGATAATCTGTCGGCAATGACAACACCCGCTCCGCAGAAACTGCAGCTTGTCGCAGCTGTTTCTGCCTCTGTAATAAGAACTGCCCCACAATTCTCGCAATGGTATTCGTTCGCCTCATCCTCCGAAAATCTTACCGACTTCAATTCCTCCGGATAATTTTCAATATTTTCGTGTCTGCCGCAGCTCAGGCAAGATAATTCCCCTGACTCGGGATCAAAGCTCATATCACTCCCGCAGCTGGGACACTTATAATGAAGAATCATTTTTCATCACCTCTTTTTGGGACATGGGGTCAGGTAAACCTTGTCTCTCTTTCTTTCTATTTATCGAATTGGGACAAGGTTCTTATCCTCTCTTCCCCGGGTAGATGACCGATATCCGCGATCAGTTTGTTGTGCATTTGTTTCATTTGCTGAGCATTCGATGAAGCCAGTTGATAAGCTGCTTGCAATTGCGATAATTCTGCCGCCAAAGCTGCTTTCTTTTCGAGAAATCGCCTCGCATCCCCTTCATTACCGGCTTCTAATGCCTTGAGACGATAGCGCTCCATTTTTTCCATATCATCGTGGCACTCATTTAATGCCCTTTTTGCCCGCTGCTCTTCAGCCACCACTGATGCCGTTTCCGCATTTATCTTCCCTAAATCGCTGTTAAGTTTTTTTAAATACTGCTTAATCATTTTATCTGGGTCATCAGCCTTATCCAATATTGCGTCGATATTGCTTTCCATAATATCATTAAATCTTGAAATAATACTCATCCTGATTCCCCCTAATTCTGAAAGGAATATAAAAAAACATCTCTACATATATACTGTTTGATTTTAAAAATAGTTTCATTTTTTTGCTGCCATATTTCGGGACATGGGGACAGGCATAGTCCCTCTTTCTATTGAAAAGGGACGAGGTGTCCCCTCGTCCCTAGATCACATACTGCTGATATTTTTCAAAATCATTTTGATTACATTCCACGGTTAGCTTTGTGCCGTTATCGTCATAGCTGGTTGCAAGCACATTCGTATTCTCGTTAAGGTAGGAAACTAATCGGCCGCCGTCAAAAGGGATCAGCATGTCGCAATGGATTTTATTTTTAAAAACACGTTCGCTGATCAGCTCGGCTAATTCCTCGATTCCGACTTCTTGTTTCGCCGAAAGGTACAGACTTTCGCCCTTCAACTGCGGAATTTCAATATCAACTAAATCCGCTTTATTATAAGCGTAAATCTTAGGAACATTTTCAATCCCAATCTCTTTTAGCGTTTGATTGGTTACATTGATTAGATTTTGATAATTAGGACTTGAAAAATCAACGACAACAATCAATAAATCCGCTGTTGCTGCTTCCTCCAGAGTCGACCGGAAGGCTTTGACGAGATGATGCGGCAGCTTATCAACAAATCCGACCGTATCAGAAAGCAAAAAGGGCTGATGATTGGCCAGTTTTATTTTTCTAACCGATGTATCAAGGGTCGCGAACAACATGTCTTTCTCAAACACTTGTTTATTGAAGGATTGATGGGATTTTCTTAGCAGTGCATTCATAATCGTTGATTTGCCTGCATTCGTATAGCCGACTAAGGAAACTAGCGGTACACCGCTCTTCTTGCGTTGATTGCGTTGTGTTTCCCGCTGTGCGACGAGCGCCTCTAATTCCTTATTCAAGACCACGATTTTTGCTTCGATTTTCCTGCGGTCCAGCTCTAATTTGGTTTCACCGGCCCCTCTATTTTTAAGTCCGACACCGCCGCCTTGCCGCCCTAACGATTCGCGCTGGCCAACAATCCTTGGGAGCATGTACTTTAAGTGCGCCACTTCCACCTGAAGCTGTGCCTCTCTCGTTTTGGCCCTTGACGCAAATATATCCAAAATCAGCATCGTCCGATCGATTACTGTTTTGCCCAGCTCTTGCTCAAGATTGCGAATCTGCGTGGCGGATAACTCGTCATTAAAAATGACTAATTCTGCATCCATCTCTTCAAGGAGTCGGTGCGTTTCTTCAATTTTTCCAGTACCGATATAATGAGTTTTATTTATCCTGTTTAAATTTTGCGTAACCTCAGCGACTGAATCGATGTGACAAGCGGCGGCAAGGTTCGCCAATTCCTTCATCGAATAGGAAAAGTCCGCTTGCTGCTTGATATTGACACCTACTAAAAGCGCTTTTCGATTTCCTTTCATGGTTGAATTCCTCCATTCTTTTTGAAAAAATAGCCCAAAAAAACACAGACCTCTGCCTGTGCTAAAGTAAATGGAAAAAACCATCTTGAAAACGCCGATAAGGTATTGACCTTTTCTGGCTTGTTAGTGGGTTTTGTTTGAAAAATAACCTAAACAAGTTCTTTATTACGATGGCAAAGAACAAGTAAAGGATGCATTCTTCCTATCATTTATTTTAAAGACAGCAAAAAAGAGGGTAGACTTGATGCGGGGTCCCCGCTTTTTCACTTACCGTAAGATAAAGGTTTCCCTAAAAATAGGCAGACCAATCCCATTTACTCTGCACAGCAGGCAGAGATTTGAACGTTATTCAATTAACGGTTCAAAATTTGGAATCGCAATCTGCAATAATACACAGGGAAAACCTCCATTTCTCTATAATTACGATAATGATAACATCATATTTTTTGGAAATCAATGGGTTTTCGAAAAGACATCCAAATCATTGTCGAAATCTTCTGAATTTCTATTCCGCAATAAAGCAGTAATGAAATAAGAATAAGTTCCCCATTTGGAATGATACTATTCTAAGAGGTTATCTCCTTGGAAGGAGTGAAGTTTTGTGAGCATTAATTCTCTTTTTTATTTAGGATTGGCTATTCTTAGTCTTCTTCTGCTCATTTATATTTGCTTCAAAAAAGGATTCCGCCGAAGTTTGCTTCTTTTTATAGCCATGGTTGGACTTGGTTACGGAATTGAAGCTGTTATTTATAATTTCTTAAGGAGCTATCAGTATTATCCTGATTTAATCAAGAACAATCCTATTTATGATAGCAATTTAGGGGCAATTGCATCAAACGCCTTGGCATTACCAGCAGCAGCGGTCTTCATTGCTTCTTATCGAAAAAACTGGCTCTGGATTGGATTAATAATAGGGATATTTGCGGCGATTGAGTGGCTGTTTTTAAAACTCAACATTTATTTCCACAATTGGTGGAAGATAGGATACACCTCACTTGGACTTCCTGTTTATTTTACCTTGGCAAAGGTATGGTACAAAAAAATGGCTCGTCCATTAATAGGATTCCGTCATACTTTGCTGCTATTTTTAATCATCGGACCCTTTTCGGGGACCATTCAATTTCTTCCCATGATGTTATTCTCAAATCGATATTATCAACTTGGCTGGTTTGAAAATCGTTCCTCTGATTCAACTGCCTTTGCAGCGGCTTTTTATCTATGCTCCTGCCTCTTCTATGTTGCGATTTCGAAGGTTCATATCATGCCAATCTGGCTGAAATATGTTGTCACTGCCAGCTGCATGTATGCCGCAAACTTCATGCTTCAAGAAGCCGGAATACTCCATAGTTTAGTATGGTGGGATATTTGGTTTTATGTTATTCTTTCCACTATTACTCTTCGGTTTACTGAAACCATAAGCAAACGATTGTCTAATGGGCCTAAAGCACACAATACGTAAGTGGCGGTGTATACCGCCACCGGTTCACCCATATTACAATTATAATCACTCCGGGTTAGAAGCTGCTATTTCTTATGACGAGTTCGGTGGCGATAAATATTTTCTTGGCTGTCTTTCTGCCTTCGATTCGCTCTATCAGTGTGTCTACGGCGGTTTCGCCCATGAGCTCGGTATACACCTTTATCGTGCTTAACGCAGGAAAGACATATTTGGAGACACTAATATCATTGACACCGATAATATTCACGCGATCAGGAACAGAAATCCCTTCCTCTAGCAATGCCCTGAGCGCTCCTACAGCAATAGAATCATTCCCAGCGAAAAAGGCAGTCGGCAGGTTATCGCCATGCTCCTCGATTGCCCGTTTCATCAGAGAATACCCGTCATCAACAGAAAAGGTACCTTGGTACATAAAAGTTTCGTTCAGCATCCCTTTGTCAGCAAAATAGCGTTTGAATGTCCGTTCTCTTGGATCTTCGATGATAGAGGTATTGTCTTTAAACCCCTCTCTGCCACCGAGATAACCGATGTGCTTATGCCCTTTTTCAATAAAATAATCGAGTACTTTACTCGTCGCCTTTTCAAAATCAATCACAATTGAATCAAACCGGTCTTCATCCGGAGAAGTGTCGACAAAGACAATATTTCCGCTAATTTTAACCAGCTCATCCACCTGCTGACTGCTAAATTTCCCGATGGCAATCAGCCCCTGAATCTCATCCTCCTTTAAAGCCTCATAGTTGTTTTGAAAAAACTTGGCCGTGTCAAGCCCCTGCAGAAGGCAGCGGTTTTCAACCCCTAGCCGGATAGACATGTAATATAAATCTTCGAGCTCTTCCTTTTCGGAATACCATTGCAAAACGGCAATTTTTCCCGCCTCCTGCTTTCGTGCCGGTTTCTTTTTATACGATAGTTCCTCGGCAGCTTCAAAAATCCTCTTTTTGGTATCATCGCTGACTGAAAGGGTGGTGTCATAATTCAGCACGCGGGATACCGTCGCAATCGAAACGCCTGCCATTTTTGCAATATCTTTAATTGTCGCCATTTCTATTCTCCTAATTTTTCAGTGAAAAACTGGTACGTTGTTGTTGAATAGTATAATTCCTCTGGGTTTAAAATGACAGTTGGAAATTCCGGATGATGAATCGCGTCAGGCAGACCTTGTGTTTCCAAGCAAACACCTAAATAATTTCTTGCCGGAACACCTGAAATAGAGAAGGGTCCCATTAATTGATTCGAGGTATATAGGACCACACATGGCTGATTCGTGGTAACCGCGAGCCCCCGACCGCTTTCCTTATCACGTAAAACAATCGTGTTTTCACCTTTTTTTGCAAAAACAAGCGGGTGATCATAGCCATTTCCGGCCAGCACATTTTGTGGATGCGTTGAATTCTTCCCGTCCCTTAAGCTTCGCTCCTGATAAAAATCAAATGGGGTGCCTGATGCGTCCATCATTTTACCAGTTGGAATGAGATCGTCCCCCAGCTCCAAAAAGCGATCGCTTTCCAGTTGAAGCTTGTGTTCCAAACAATCTCGTTTCAAATCGCCGCTTAAATTAAAATACGAGTGATTCGTCATGTTCAGCAATGTTTTTTGATCGGTTCTGCCTTCAAAGGTGACGCATAGTTCATTTTCATTAGTTAACAGATAGGTGACACTTGTTGTCAAATTACCCGGATAGCCTTCTTCACCATCAGGGCTAACGTAAAAAAACTTCACACCCACAGCATCGTTTGTCACTAATTTTTCCGTTCTCCAAATCACTGAGCTAAAGCCCTTGTTCCCGCCATGTAAGTGATTAGGAGCCTCATTAGCTGCCAGCCTGTATTCTTTTCCATCTAACGCAAATTTAGCACCGTTTATTCTTCCCGCCACACGGCCGACAACAGCTCCAAAGTACGGGGACCATTGGAGGTAATCATCAAATTCCTCGAAACCCAGCACAACATTTTCAAAGTTCCCGTCACGGTCAGGGACGACGATTTTGGTAATCACACAGCCGTAATTCAGACATGAAACTGTCATGCCTGAATCGTTGGCAAGAGTATACTCAATAACGGACTCACCCTCATACATGCCGAATAATCTTTCTTGTATTTTCATCAATAGTTCACTCCATTATTTCATTGGGTCATAAATTTCCTTTATATACGAGGCGCGATTCAACAAATTCCAGACGAGATTCTACGAACATCAAGCCCCTACCAAAAATCCTCCACTATAATGATTCGATAAACCGCCGGAATCCGGCCGCTCCCGCTGCATCCCGTTTAAATACACCCGCATCCTCTAATACCTTCAAAAACTTCTTCCCGACTTCCTCCCGCACCAGACCTTCTACATTTGATTCACTGGCAACCGCTTGGTAGCGGGCTTTTAACTCTTCCGCCCAGTTTACATGATAACCAGCCACTTCAGTAGTTTTCCCAAGGATGTAATTTCCCACGTCTTCAAGCTCATCCTTTAGACGTGGGGGTAAGACAGCCAAGCCCATTACCTCAATGAGGCCAATGTTTTCCTTTTTAATATGCTGCACATCGGGATGTGGATGGAAAATTCCCAGTGGATGCTCCTCACTCGTCCGGTTGTTGCGCAATACTAAGTCTAATTCGAAATAATCTCCTTTTTTGCGGGCAATCGGGGTTATCGTATTATGCGGAATCTCGCCAGTCCTCGCCAAAACTCCGACCGCTTCATCACTGTAATTTTTCCATTTTGCTAAAATATGAGCCCCTGCTTCCACTAATGAGTCTTTTCGTTCTGAGCGCAGTCGAATAACCGACATCGGCCATTTGACAACGGAACACTCGATATTCGGGAACCCTCCCATCGCAAACGCCCAGTCAGAATCTGCCTTCGCCATCGCAAATTCATAGTTGCCGCCTTGATAATGTTCATGCGAAAGAATCGAACCGCCGACAATCGGAATATCGGCATTAGAACCAAGGAAATAATGAGGAAATTGCTCGACAAACGTTAAAAGCCGCGCAAAAGTCACCGGACTGAGTTTCATATCGGTATGCTTTTCAGACAACACAATACAATGCTCGTTGTAATACACATAAGGTGAAAATTGCAGATACCATGTCTCTTCCAAGAGATTTAACCGAATCATCCGGTGATTGGATCGGGCCGGGTGCCCGATTCTCCCGGCATACCCTTCATTCTCAATACACAGCAGACATTTCGGATAGCTCGTTTTTTCCGCCGCCCGTTCGCGCGCGATACTCACCGGATCCTTTTCCGGCTTCGATAAATTAATCGTTATGTCGATTGCACCGTACTCTGTCTCAGCCTTATACTCGATATTCTTTTTAATCTGCTTCATCTGAATGTAATTGCTATTCTTACTTAATTGATAAAAATACTCTGTTGCCACTAGCGGATCCTGTTGATATTTTTCAAAAAAAAGCTGATTAACACTGGACGGGCGCGCGATAAAGCAGTTGATTAGTTTACTCGAAAAAATTTCCTTTTCATCAAAAAGATTTTCAATTATTCCTTGCGAACAGGCATAGTCAACAATTTGCTCGAGTAAATCAGGAATTTCAATTTCCTCACTCATTTCCATTTCGTTAAAATCAGCTAAATGCAGCAGTGCTAAGAGCTGATTGCGAGCATAGATTTCATCTTCCCGTTCGATTAATCCTGCAGCAAGCGCTTGATGAACTAATTGCTGAACTAATTGATTAATCATTTTTCGCTTCACCTGCACCGTTTACAACGAGTTCACTCATTTAAACCGTCTCCTCCATTTCAATTTCCTTTGCACCGTCGCCAATGCTGGCGACGTAAAAAGCTGCCTCGTAGCCAATTTTATTAAGATAGGCCGCACCCACATTAGCAATGAAGCTATCGACCGAATCATTTTCAACAATCGCGATGGCACAGCCGCCAAATCCGGCACCCGTCATCCGCGCTCCAATGACGCCTGGCTGGTTCCAAGCAGCTTCTACCAAACTATCAAGTTCTAATCCGGTCACTTCATAATCGTCACGTAAAGAAATATGCGATTGGTTCATCAGCTGTCCAAACGCCGCTAAATTTCCCGCTTTCAGCTTCTCTAATGCCTGGAGCGTCCTCGCATTTTCATAAACCGCATGCTTCGCCCGTTTGCGAACAGTTTCATTGGTAATCAACGATTCATTTTCAGCAAATTCTACTTCCGAAAGCTGGCCTAACGCTTCAATTGGAAGCTTTCGCTGAAGCTGAGCAAGGGCCGCCTCACATTCACTTCGGCGCTCATTGTATTTAGAATCAGCCAGCTCGCGGCGTTTGTTCGTATTCATAATGATGATTTTGTGATTTTCAAGCTGGATTGGTGCATACTCATATTTAAGTGTCTGACAATCCAGTAAAATCCCGGCATCCTTCATTCCCATCCCAACTGCAAATTGATCCATAATGCCGCTGTTGACGCCGATAAATTCATTCTCGACCTTCTTTCCAAGCTTGATCAACTCAACTCGTGGAATCTCTATCCCAAACAAGCCAGTAACGAGGACTCCCGTTACTAATTCTATTGATGCGGATGAGGAAAGCCCGGCACCATTAGGAATATTCCCGTGGATCGCACACTCAAATCCAGACGGAATCTCGTATCCCGCCTCAAGGATATAGCGGATCATCCCCTTCGGATAATTAGCCCAATTATCTTCTTTATCATATTCCAGCTGACTAATGTTAAATTCAATAATTCCTTGGTCAGGAAAATTAGCTGAGTATAGGCGGATAAGTTCGTCCTCACGCTTCCTCGCAACTGCATAGGTCCCGTAGGTTATCGCACAGGGAAAAACATGACCGCCGTTATAATCAGTATGTTCACCAATTAAATTAATCCTCCCGGGGGCAAAAAAGGCCTGTCTCGGCAATACATGATACAAGTCCAAAAATGTTTGATTAAGAGTTGTGAAATTCATAATCTTTCCTCCAACTGTCTTTTAGTGAACAATCCTTCTAATAAATACCAATCTTACACTTTATTTTACTCCCTTCAGTAAAATCTTTCAATTATTTTACTAAAAATTTTACTAAAATTCATAAAAAAAAAACGACCCGTGGATGATCGCCTTTTTTGTTGCATTCTACCTATTTCACCATCGGCAGTTTAATTTGGACTAGGGTTCCTTCTTTTTCTTTGCTTTGGTAGGTGATGCTGCCATGGTGCTGTTTTATTATTTTTTTGCAGATCATTAAACCGAGGCCTGTTCCCTTTTCCTTCAAGGTGTAAAAAGGCTCTCCCAAGCGTGGCAGCAGTTCTTCCGGGATACCGCAGCCTTGGTCTTGAATAGAGATAATACATTCATCATCCGACCCTTTTCGCAGCTGAATCGAAATATCTCCACCACCAGGCATCGCTTCCATCGCATTTTTTAATACATTAAGGAATACTTGTTTTAACTGATTCTTCTCACAGGTAATAAAAAAAGCGGCTTCCTCGAACTTCTGGTTAAATTGAATATCCTTCATTAGAGCCTCTGGGGAAAGTAATTCGAGCGTTTTCTCGATTAATTCCCGTAAATTCGCCCGGTTAAGCTGGACCGCCTGAGGCTTTCCCAATGAAAGCAGCTCGCTTGTAATCGTTTCAATCCGTTCCAGCTCATTTAGAAGCAGATCGTTATAGACGATTGAACTGTTTTCCGCTTTATAAAGCTGGACGAATCCTTTTATCGTCGTCAGCGGATTTCGAATTTCATGTGCCACCCCTGCCGCTAACTCCCCGACTATCGACAGCTTTTCAGATTGTAATAGAAATCCCTCTGCCTTTTTCCGTTCAGAAATATCCCGACTTATCATCACGATATACTCGATGGAATTTGCTTCTCCACGGACCGGCATGCAGCGGGATTCAAATTCAATCCAACGTCCATCCTTATGTTTAAAACGGAATTCCATCGATTGAGATTCTTTTTTTTCAAAAAGAGCCTTAATCGTATTTTGAAAAATAAAGATATCATCCGGATGAATTAATTTATATAATTCCACCCTTTCCAGTTCATTGTTTTGGTAGCCCAAAACCTGCTCATGGGATGGTGAAAAGTAACTAATCAACTGATCTTTATCCATCACCTTTATCAAATCGGAGGTGTTCTCAGCAATCAGCCGGTATTTTGCCTCACTTTCTGCTAGGGATACCTCCATAAGGTCTTTTTCGGTAATGATTCGATACAGCTGTAAGTAGGATTCAATTAGTAAGCCGCCAATAATTACCCCTATCATAACAAACAGCACGTATTGGAGATGAAAGAGCGGCTTATCTCGAAAAACATTAAAAATAATTGGTACAGTAATTACATAGATAACAACATAAGCTCCATATAAATAGACACATTTTCTTATTGAGGTGAGCCGTTTTGCGTACAAATGAATGATTGAAAAACCAATCATGATGACGGTCCAGCCAATAATAGCTGGCGTCCAATGACCGCTGGCAAACAATCGTGCAGCTAATGCAAAACCCCCGGTAATGAGACCTGCCATTGGGCCCAGATAGGCAAATATCAAAATAACAATCGCGTACCGGATGTCATAGGTATAGCCTTGCTGTTGGAAAGATAACATTACGAGGATACAGGAGACAATCCCTCCATATATTCCGCCCCAAAGCTGAACCCGCTTGAGTGGTCTCAGTTTATTAAATGAGCGGATAACTAGTGGTATACTAACCATTAGCGAAAAAATTGAGAGATTCATAATGTAGTCTAGAAGATTCAACGGAATCCCACCCCATGGCATCATTAATTTCATAATATTCCCTTTTATCATAAACGATAGATAGTATTATTTCCATATGTCATAAACTTTTCAGTAATTAATTTAGGTCAAAGGTAGGATAACAAAAAGCACTCCGGCGCTTATACCTGTGTTATATTGATTGACAGCTGCATCAAGCTGCAGTCTATACTAGTTAATCCCGTACAGTTTGCATTTCTCATAGAAACTAGTTTTACCTATTTCTAGCAGCTTAGCCGCTTCCTGTTTATTTCCATTCGTGACATCCAGTGCATTTAAAAAGGCTTCTTTTTCAACTTTGGCCAACGTTTCCTTCAATGGAGAAACCGGCAAGTGAGGTTTAATCGTTGAAGGTGTTGAAGGTTTAATATATGTATTCGTTTCATTTACGCAGTTATTCTCCAATTCTTGATCTCGTAAATATAACGGCAGATGGGCCAAGTCAATAATTCTTCCATCTAATACATTGATTGCCCGCTCTAACACATTCTCAAGTTCGCGAATATTCCCTGGCCATGTATGCTGCATGAGTCTTTTTATAACCTCCGAAGAAAGCTCTATTCCTTTACGGTAAAACTTACCTTCTAGTTTTTTCAACAAACTCAGGGAAATTAACGGAATATCCTCTATTCGTTTCCTCAGGGGCGGAATTTCGATTTTGATAACATTTAATCGGTAGTATAAATCTTGGCGAAACTTCCCTTCCTCCACCATCTTCTCTAAATCGCGATGGGTTGCGGCAATGATTCTTACGTCAACATCAATCGATTTTTGTCCGCCAATACGCTGTATTTCTTTTTCCTGCAGCACCCTTAATAGCTTACTTTGCATGGCAAGCGGCATGTCGCCGATTTCATCAAGAAAAATAGTTCCGTTATTGGCAACTTGGAACTGCCCTTTCTTTCCGCCTTTTTTGGCGCCTGTAAAAGCCCCATCCTCATATCCAAACAGTTCTGATTCTAGTAAATCCTCAGGAATCGATGCACAGTTGATCGCAACAAATGGCAAGGATGCGCGCATGCTGTTGTTGTGGATGGCATGGGCAAACAATTCCTTGCCAGTGCCTGATTCTCCTATCAATAAAACAGAGGAATTATTGGCAGAAATTCGTTCAGCCAGCTTTTTGGTGGCAAGAAATGTAGTGCTGTTTCCGATTAAACTATTAAAATGGTACTTACTTTTCAAATCTTTTTCCACTTTTGTTTTATAATAATTTAGTTCTTCTGCTAGATTCTGAATCTTAGTTTTATACATTCGCCATTCCTCAGGATTGCGAAACATGACCGTTCCCAAGGCTCCCACTATTTCACCATCTTCGATAAGTGGAAAGCGGTTTGCAACCATTTCACTCCCGTTTATCGGGTGAACGGCTGCCAGCTCTTTTTGGCCAGTTTTGGCGACGATATGCATACGTGTATTTTCAATCACATCCTGGACGGGGCGGTTGATGGCCTTTTCAACAGTCGTCCCCAAAAACTCACAATAAGCTTCATTTATATAGAGAATAATACCGTCACGATCGACTACAACGATTCGTTCAGCTAAAAGATTAATGATTTGCTCGTGCCAATTATAAGGGATTGCTTCCATTCCTAGGTTCATCTTTTCTCACCCTTTTCACGTCTAGTAAGTTAATTATACCAAAAAAAGGATTGGCTGCTGCCTGCATTTTACAGAATGGCTGTGTTAAAAGTGAATGTTGATTTCCGTTCCAGGCGCGAGCGGTTCGCGGGGCGGGCGGTGAGCCTCCTCGTCGCTAAAGCGCCTGCGGGGTCTCACCTGTCCCGCTGCTCCCGCAGGAGTCTCGCGCCTTCCACTCCAATCAACATTGTGCCCAAAATCAACAATGTTCTTTAACACAGCCTACAGAATAAAAGAATCCTATTCCAGCAATCGAATAGGATTCTCTTAATTTCGAAAAAGGTGCAGCTCTGCTCTGAATGCAATTATTGAACTGTGTAGCCGCCATCTAAAATAACGGCTTGGCCTGTGACTCCTCTTGCTTTTTCACTTGCTAAAAAGACGGCATAGTCTGCAATTTCTGTTACCGATAAAAGCCTTCTTTGCGGTACAAGCGGGAATAGCACCTCTTCAACCACACGATCTAAGCTGACATTTCTTGCTCTTGCCAGGTCTTTCAGCTGGTTTTGTACAAGTGGCGTATCTACGTAACCAGGACATAAGGCATTAACCGTGATTCCGTGGGCAGCACCTTCTAATGCCGCAACCTTTGTCAAACCAATGACTCCGTGTTTGGCACTATTGTAGGCAGCCTTTCCAGCAAACCCGATCACTCCATTAATCGAAGCCATATTAATTACTCTTCCGAAGCCCTGTTCCTTCATAATTGGAAAAACATTTTTAATCCCGATAAACGGTGCTGTTAACATGATTTTAACTAGTAATTCAAATTTTTCGGTAGGAAATTCCTCAATTGGCGAAACATACTGCAGTCCTGCATTGTTGACTAAAATATCTAGTCTCCCGAATGTTTTATAGGCTAACTCAAGACTATCCTTGTAGGCTTCCTCATTCGTCACATCACAGGGTGCCGACAGTGCTTCAAACCCTTGCTCGGTTAATTCCGCTGCCACTTGTTCGCTTTTTTCAGCATTTAAATCTGAAATAACCACTTTCGCGCCTTCCTGTGCAAAACTTTTTGCAATTTCTAAGCCAATCCCGCTTGCAGAACCTGTAATAAATGCTGTTTTTCCTTCTAATGACTTGTTCATACGAGTTCCTCCTTTAACGACTAACATGCAATTTTGCGTTTATTAAATAATCCCAAACATAGTGTACAGTGCAATAATGAAGAAAACGGCTATTGTTTTAATGATTGTTACAGCAAAAATATCGCGGTACGATTGTTTGTGTGTTAATCCTGTAACAGCAAGCAAGGTAATAACGGCTCCGTTGTGAGGAAGTGTGTCCATCCCGCCTGATGCCATCGCGACGACGCGGTGCATTACTTCAGGTGGAATATTAGCCGCCGCAATCGCCTGATTGTATTTATCAGCCATCGCACCTAAGGCAATCCCCATCCCTCCAGATGCAGACCCGGTAATACCGGCAAGAGAACTAGTAGTAACGGCACCGTTGACAAGTGGATTTGTAAAGGTGCTAGAGATGCCATCACTGATTTTTGCAAATCCCGGAAGAGACGAAATAACACCGCCAAAACCATATTCTGCCCCTGTATTCATGGTGGCAAGCAGCGCTCCAGCAATACTTAAATTTAATCCTTCTTTAAAGTTATGGGTTACCCGTTTCCAATCATAGGCCAGGGACGTGATAATTCCGACCGCAAGCGCCATTTCAATTGCCCAGATGGCTGCAACAGCTGGCACATCCACTGTATATGCTTTTAAACCAATGGCGGAAAAATCAAAGCCGTTCGGATACCATTTTGGTATGTAGGTAATGAATAGCTTATTTGTAACCCCTACGAGAATCAAAGGCACAAAAGCCAATATCTGTTTTAATACAGTTTGACTTGAAGTTATATCCGGAACAGGCTCACTCTTTTCATACGATACGGTCTTTTCCAATGCAGCGGCATTTTCTGAACCAAATCCAAAATACCCTTCCCCTGCTTTTTCGGCCTTTTTCCTTCTCGCCTCTAGGTAGAATAAACCAAGACCTAGGACAAATATCGCGCCGATGATTCCAAGTACTGGTGCTGCATAAATATCTGTTTTAAAGAAAGCAATCGGTATAACGTTTTGAATTTGCGGCGTACCAGGAAGTGCATCCATCGTAAATGTGAAGGCCCCAAGTGCGATGGTACCGGGAATAAGCCGTTTCGGGATATTCGCTTCCCTAAACATTTGCGCGGCAAATGGATAAATAGCGAAAACAGCTACGAATAAACTTACGCCGCTATACGTTAAAATGGCGCCCAATAAGACGATGGTCAACATCGCCCGTTTCGCGCCAAGCAGACGAACAATCGTCTTGGCAATAGATTCGGCGATGCCTGACATTTCAACCACATTCCCAAAAATCGCTCCTAATAAGAAGACTGGGAAATAGGATTTAATAAAGCCAACCATTTTTTCCATGAATACGCCGGAAAAGAACGGCAGGACATGGGTTGGTTCAATAAGTAAGACAGCTAAAAGTGCACAGATTGGAGCAAATAAGATAACAGAAAAACCACGGTAGGCGACAAACATTAACAGCCCAAGTGCCAATAGAATAACAACTAATTGCATGTAAATCCCCCTTATAAATTTTTTGTAAGTTCCCTCGGTTAGTAAGCGTTTTCATCGGTAACTTACATTTATATAATTGCAAGTATCATGCCAGAATGGCTATTTTTTTGAAAAATATTAATATTCCCTTTATTATACAAGCATTCTAAGTTTTTAAAGGTAAATAATTTCGTACTAGTGGAGTTGATAATTCCGAAAATCCGGAAATTACTCTCTATCCGATTCCGCAAAAACGGAATTTTTCCGTTTTTGCGGAATCGTTTTGACCAGCTACATTAGGAATAAAATCAATAACTTTTCCAATTTCGACAATCTAAGCAGGCATTGGCTGCAATTATTTTTCCAGTTCGACAATTTAAGCAAGCATCGGCATACAATTACTTTTCCATTTCAACAATCGTTGCAATCCCTTGCCCGCCGCCAATACAAAGGGCAGCAAGTCCATATCGGGAATCTCTCCGTTTCATTTCATGCAGCAAGGTGACAAGTACACGTGCACCGCTGGCCCCAATCGGGTGGCCTAATGCGATTGCACCGCCATTTACATTAAGTTTTTCGTTTGGAATCTGCAGTTCACGGCCGACTGCCAATGACTGTGCAGCAAAGGCTTCGTTTGCCTCAACTAAGTCGATCTCTTCGATGGAAAGCCCTGCTTTCTCCAATGCTTTTTTTGTAGCCGGAACAGGACCAATGCCCATAATTTTCGGATCCACTCCCGCTGTTCCATTGCCACGGATGACAGCCATTGGTTTGATGCCTAACTCAATTGCTCTTTCCCTGCTCATGAGGACTAAGGCAGCGGCACCATCATTGATGCCAGAAGCATTTCCGGCGGTAACGGTCCCTTCTTTTTTAAACGCAGGCTTTAGTTTTGCAAGCTTTTCCGCGGTAACGCCTGCACGTGGAAATTCATCGGTATCAAAAACGATTGGTTCACCCTTCCGCTGTGGAATCACCACAGGAACGACTTCATCCTTAAATTTCCCTTCTCCAATTGCCAGTTCAGCCTTTTGCTGGCTCCATGCAGAAAACTCGTCCTGCTCTTCTCGGCATAGATCATATTGCTCCGCAATGTTTTCCGCGGTAACACCCATATGGTACGAGTTCAACGCACATTGCAGACCATCATAAATCATACTGTCGATGATATTTCCATCGCCCATGCGGTACCCTGTCCGGCCATTCATCAAAAGGTATGGTGCTAGACTCATATTTTCCATTCCGCCGGCTACAACAATTTCAGCTTCACCAGTTTGGATCGCCTGAGCGGCAAGATGGACGGCCTTTAGTCCCGAGCCGCAAAGTTTATTAATTGCCATGGAAGATGCTTCAATGGGTAAGCCCGCTCTAATTGCAGCCTGGCGGGCAGGTCCTTGGCCAAGACCAGCCTGAAGCACGTTCCCCATAATCACTTCATCCACTTGTTCACCATTTACTCCCGCACGGTTTAAAGCTTCCTTGATTACAATGGCACCTAACTCTACGGCAGGGGTATTACTTAAAGTCCCCATGAAACTACCAATCGCTGTCCGAACAGCGCTAACTATGACAACATCACGCATGAAATTTAACCTCCTGTGCTTTTATTCGTAGCCTAAACTATGAAAATGGTACTTTTTTTCTTGATAAATTCCCTTTATTTACGAAGTTTTAACATTTATCGGCGAATCTGCAGTTTTATTAGCGATATTCAACCTCTTATTAGCGAATCTCAATCTTTTATTAGCGAATCTGCAGTTTTATCAGCGAATCCATTTATTTCGGGTAAAAATACCGCTCAGATCATGAACATTTATCGTGAAGCTATGCTATCGCCGGATTAACAGTAAACGATGCCTCTGTTTTTTCTTTAACAGTCTCTAGGTCGACACCTTCTTGTAGTTCTTCCAGTACCAATCCTGCTTCGGTCACACGAAAAACGGCTAATTCTGTTACGATCATATCGACAACGCCTTTTCCGGTAAGGGGCAGACGGCATTGTTGAAGTATTTTGGACGACCCGTTTTTCGCCATATGTTCCATCGCGACAATAACTTTCTTGGCTCCAGTAACCAAATCCATTGCACCGCCCATACCCGGCACCATTTTTCCAGGAACCATCCAGTTGGCAAGGTTGCCGTTTGCATCTACTTCTAATCCGCCAAGAACAGTGACGTCCACATGCCCACCGCGGATCAATTCGAACGAAAATAGACTGTCAAAAAAGGCACCGCCTGGGAGAATACTTGAAGGCTGTCCACCAGCATTGACCAAATCGGGATCAATCTCCCCTTCTAAAGGTCCAAGGCCGATGTAGCCGTTTTCCGATTGAAGGATGACATTGACGTCTTCTGGAAGGAAGTTCGGCACCATTGTTGGCAGACCGATTCCTAAATTCACTACATCCCCGTCCCTTAATTCCTTCGCAACACGAGCGGCGATGATTTGTTTTGGATTGATTAATGTACTGATCATGATTGATAACCTCCCTGCACAAAAATTTTATCGACGAGGATGCCCGGAGTCATGACCTCATCCGGGTCAATATCCCCGATTTCGACGATTTGCTCTACTTGAACAATGACAGTGTCTGCGGCCAATGCCATTAATGGGTTAAAGTTCCGAGCGGAGCGGTGATAGATTAAATTTCCGGCTTTGTCTGCTTTATATGCTTTTAGAAGGGCAACTTCAGCACGAAGCGGTTTTTCAAGCAGGAATTCGCGACCGTCGACAGTAATCTTTTCTTTGCCTTCTTCGACAACGGTACCAACACCCGTTGGCGTCAATACTCCACCAAGGCCCGACCCACCAGCCCGGACACGTTCAGCCAAGGTACCTTGGGGAACCAATTCCACTTCTAATTCATCAGCAATCATTTGTCTGCCTGTTTCCGGGTTTGTCCCGATGTGGGAGGCAATTACTTTTTTAACTCGTCTGTTTACAATTAACGGCCCGACACCAGTTTCTATGAAAGCGGTGTCATTAGCGATCAGAGTAATATCCTTCACATTGGCTTCCAGCATCGCAGATACCAGTTCCTGAGGCGTACCAACCCCCATAAAGCCCCCTGCCATAATCGTCATCCCATCTGTAAAAAGCGATGAAACTTCCTCCATTGAAATCATTTTATCCACTTAAAAGCACCTCCTGAAAAAATAAGTGTAGTTAATCGTTCTCACACTTATTTTAAATGCAAGATTCGTGCCAATAAATAATTGAAAAAAATCCATGAAATTAAAGTATAATTTTTATACTTGATATATTTTTTATATCATATATATTTAAGTATATAAGGGAGGTTGTTATATTGGAAATTTGCCCCTATTTACAATACTCATTTGAAATATTAGGTAAAAAGTGGAACGGATTAATCATCCATTACCTGTCACTTTGTCCCGATGGAAAAGCCCATTTTTCCGAAATGAAACGTGACCTTCCGGATATTACGCCCAGAGCCCTTTCATTAAAGCTAACAGAGCTTGGCGAGTACGGATTAATTGAAAAAAAGGTGGTCACTGGATCCCCAGTTATTATTTCGTATGAATTAACGGAAAAGGGTCACTCCTTAACAGCGGCACTGGAATCTATTCAGAAATGGGCATTGCAATACAAAAATTAGAAAAAGAAAGAGGAGACTTACATGACGAACAACAAAATGGTTTGCGACTTAGAAACAGGCGTTTGCGGGGAAGCAGGCGATGAGACATTTGAGACAATCGATTTAAACCAACCACAAAAGAAGATCACACTTTATTATGTTACGGACCCCATCTGCTCTCACTGCTGGGCGCTTGAACCAGTATTGCGCAAGTTTGAAGAGCAGTATGGACAATATTTTGATTTGCATACAGTGATGGGGGGATTATTAGAAAGCTGGGACGGCTTTGCTGACGTAGCCAATGGCATTGGCAGTCCGGCAGATGTTGCAGGTCACTGGAGAGAAGTCGGTGAGTACTCCCGTATGCCAATTGACGGTTCCTTATGGCATGACAATCCCGTTCGTTCTTCGTTCATCCCATCCCGTGTGTATAAAATGGTTCAGCAGCAGGATGAGCAGCTGGCGAGAACTTTTTTACGGCGCGCAAGAGAAGCTGTTTTTGCCTTCAATGAAAATATTGCCGATGAACATGTATTGATTAACATCGTAAATCAGTTGGGTCTAGATGGAGAAACAATTGTGAAAGAAGCAGAACTACCCGCGGGACACGAACGATTAAATCAAGACTTTGCTCTAGCCAGAAGCCTTGGGGTACGCGGCTTCCCAACCATCATTATGGTGAACGAAGAAAACAAAGGCGTCAAAATCGTAGGTTCACGTCCACTAGAATACTACGTGAAGGGTCTTGAACAAATACTAGGAACATCTGACGCTTTACAGGCACAGACACCTTCTTCACTCAAAAATCTCCTAGAAAAAGAAGGTCTATTATTCTCAAAAGAAATCGAAGTCCTGTATGACCTTGAACAAAATCAGGTTCGTTCATTTATCGAGGCAGAGCTTTCATCAGACGAATATGAACTAGATGAAATTCTTGGAGAAGCTTATATCGTTAAAAAGTAGGGAAAAAGGAATCAAAATAAATAGCGAAGTAGCATAACTGTTTAACACGTTTTGCTACTTCGCTGAAATTACTTTTATAAATCATTAAAATGAAGGTCTTCTATACTTTTAATATAAAATACGTTTGATTGGAAATCGCCTCCACGCTTCGCACTGCTGCTGTTCACACCATTAAACTCAGTGGGGAGCTGAAGACCAGCCTGCATGAGTTCGTCACCATAATAAATTCTCCCGGCCACTTGATAGGCCTTAGCTTCATTCAACCCACTTAACTGTAATGTTTGCTGTTTCAAAGAATTAGGCGTTGCTAAAACCTTATAGTATCCAACTAATGCTTCTGATTGGTCCTGACTAACAACCATCCAAGCCGTTTCATTTTCAGAAAAAGGACTTAACAACTGGTAAAACAGACCATCCCGTATTAAGCCACGGTGCTTTTTATAAAAAGAAATCTGCTCTTTAATTTCCAGCCGCTCATCTTCTGATAGCTTAAGCGGGTCCAATTCATAGCCAAAGGTTCCAAAATAAGCAGTATTCGCCCTTGTCGATAATGGTGTCGTCCGTAAGGTTTGATGATTTGGCACAGCCGATACGTGGGAGCCCATGCTATAAACTGGATAAGCGAAAGATGTTCCATATTGTATCTTCAGCCGTTCAATCGCATCGGTGTCATCACTTGTCCAGGCTTGCGGAGCGTAGTACATCATTCCTGGGTCAAAGCGTCCGCCCCCGCCTGCACAGGATTCAAACAAAACGTTCGGAAATTCATTCGTTAGACGTTCGTAAAGATTATAAACACCTAAGATATAACGATGGAAAAATTCCCCCTGCTGATTCAGTGCTAATTTTTGTGAAAAAGCCTCGGTAATATTCCGATTCATATCCCATTTAATGTAAGAAAGATTGGTTCGTTTAATTATCTCAGCCATTTTTTCATAAAGATAATCAACAATTTCTGGTCTTGAAAAATCAAGCACGAGCTGGTTTCTCCCCAACGTATGCTGATGAGGTGTGCCAACTGCCCAATCAGGGTGCTCCCGATATAAATCACTGTTAGGACTAATCATCTCTGGCTCGAACCAAAGACCAAATTTCATTCCTAATTCAGAAATTTCCTTGGTTAAGCTTTCTAACCCATTTGGAAGCTTATTTAAATCAACATGCCAATCACCAAGCGAAGATGTATCATCGTTCCTTTTTCCAAACCAGCCATCATCAAGGACAAATAACTCAATGCCTAATTCAGATGCTGATTTCGCAATGTTAACTAGCTTTTCCTCATTAAAGTCAAAATAGGTTGCCTCCCAATTATTAATCAAAATCGGGCGCTCTTCCTTCCTCCAATGATTTGGGATTAAATGCTCCCGGTATAGATTATGAAACGCCTGGCTCATCCCGTTTAAGCCTTGGTCCGAATAAACCATAACCACTTCTGGTGATTGAAAAACCTCATGCGGCTTTAAATTCCACTTGAAGCCAAATGGATGAATTCCAGCCGTCAGTCTTGCTGTGTCATAATGATCCACTTCTACTTGCATAATGAAATTGCTGCTATAAACAAAATTAAAACCGTAAACCTCACCCGTATGCTCTGTTGTAAAAGGTCGCTTTAAGGCTAAAAACGGATTATGATGATGGGAACTAGCACCGCGCAGACTGGAAATCGCCTGAATACCCATTTCGAGTTTCCTCTCCTTCACATGCCGTTCCCGCGACCAGGTCCCTGCTAAATGGGTAAAAATAAAATCCTTATCTGGCAGGTCGAGCGATGCTCCCATCAATCTCTCAATAATCAACTTTTCTGTACCGTTGTTTTTTATGGAAGCACTTCTCGTAATGACGGGTTTGTCTTGAAAAATAGTATAGTTAAGTGCTAATTCCACATGTAAAAATTCATCTTTTAAAATGATTTGGAGTGTGCTCGCTTCATAAGCCTCATTGATATAGGTTGAGGGCAATCCCTTAAGCGACGGCTTCCCTTTCAATATTTTATAAGAATCGTATGTAAAGTTGGGAACATTGGGAGCATTTTCAATCCCTACATGTATAGCTGGTTCTCGGAAATCTGAGTTTCCGTAAGCTGGGTATTCTTGGCGCAATGTTTCCAAACTAAACGCAGGATCATCCTCATATACATGGCAGCTTGCTGCTGTTGGTACGTCGACCGTTTGCAAATGGGAAAAATCATTTCGATGCCTTAAAGCATTGCCATAATAGAGATGCCCCAAGTGCCCATTTTTCATCACATTAAAAATATAACTCACCTGACCATTCGTTAAATGAAATTGCTTGTTTTTTAGATTCGTATGTATCATCATAAAACATCACCTTTTCCTAAATTTGTTAGTTAAGTTTCAATGATCCCTATCTAAATAAGGGGAGCCTGTCAAAAGCTCCCCCTATTGTAATTTTAGGAGTACAAAATATTAATTAACTGTTTTACTAATCATTTACCTTTTTCATTAACAAATTCAACAGCATACGTTTCCTTATGTTTACGATCTTCAGATGTTACAATAATTGTAGCTTTGCCAGGTAAGGAATCTGGCATATTAATATGAACATTAGCAAAAATATCACTTGGAATCGCCTCAACATTTAGTTCCTTATGCACACGGCCATTCATTTCAACTTGATAGGATAAGGTACCCTTTTTAAAACCCTTAAGCGGCTGTCCATTTATTAAGATACTTTCTAAAGATACATCTTCCCCGACAATTGGAACAGTTGCCTCTCCAACTCCCCATACCATTAATTCAGAAATGGCAATACAAGTTTTTGGCATCGCTTGCATCACGGCTCGTAATTTTGAAGTAGTGATTGGATTAAACGAAAGATTGATCTCTTTGTTCGCTTTTACATCGGTTTGCGTTCCTTTAAGATCTATCCAGGCACTGCCATCCCAATATTGTAGTATTAATGATTCAGCAGGCCTTGTGCCACCGGCATCGTCGAAGAAATGGAAATCAACCTTAGAAATGGTTTCCTCTTTACCAAAATCAATAGCAACCCAGTCTTCTTTTCTCCAACTATTAGGATCCCAGTTGGTCCAACGGGCACTGGAGATAATTCCATCATTGATGTTCGCAGCACTGTCGTACATTCCTGTAAAGGAAGCGCTCGCCTTCGGGAACTCATTACCTGATTTTCGTAAGGCTAGGTTTTGCAAAGCTGGCTTTACAACCTGAACTAGTACAAATGCTTTAACTGGGCTGCCGGGTACTTTCCCTCTTACGGTAAATTTCCCGTACTCTGCGTATAAAGCCGGATCTACTTCATCCCAATTAACCATCACCTTACCAAATGTCCCTGCTGCTAACTTCGCTGTCACTTCTTTTGGTAAAATTGGAGCCTGACCTGGTATCGTTTTAATTTTTACAGACTCGATACTATCAATCTTAGAAACGGTGACCATTGCAATCGCTTTAATTATTGTACCTGCTACCGTACCCTCGACAGTAAAGGTATTCTCACGATCATAGAGGGCTGGGTCTATTTCATCCCATACTACTTGTTTTGAAACCCGGTCACCATCTCCAAAGACGGCTGTTACCTCCGGCGGAAGAGCAGGTGCTGTCTTTTTCTTTGGCACGGCAACTTCGACCGGTTCAATCTTAGTGATTCCTGCCTTAACAAGCTTCCATACCTGATTATTACCTGCATTCGGTTTATAAACCGTTGCTCGGGCATCCTCAGCCTTCGATTGCCCGCCAATTTCAAGCAATTGACCATCTGCGAGATTTACAAACGTAAATTCTCCATTTCCATAGGTTGATAGAATCCACTTTTGACTTGCTTTATTCTCATCCACTTGTAAAATAGCAGACCCATTTACCGCGCCAAGCACCTTTCCGCTTGCCGGATGAACGATTTGATAGATTTCTTTGTTGCTGTAACCGTTTGTTACTTTTCGAAGCTTCCAGCTCTGATTTTCCTTTTCATGAACCTTTGTTTTTTGAACAACCGCCTGGTTATCCTTTGCAATATCCAGCACTTTTTCGCTGTTTTTATTGATTATTTTGTAGTCTTCTTTGAAATCGACAACACCTTGATTTGGGGCCACACCTGATACGTTTGATACCACAAAAGTGGTAATTGATTGAGGTTTTACGGTGGCAGATAACTTCTTATTTGAAATTTTAATAGCGTCTTTTTTCGCTAAATTATCCGTTGATGACGTTACATACGGAACAGCTTTCGCCTCATTTTGTACAGTTCCAAATCCCGATAAGTCAAAGTTCAGTGCTTTTTCCTCTGTCGTGTTATTCGTATAAACAATAACGACCGATTCATCCTCTTTATTAATTGCCGCTAATGTACTGCTGTTATTGGAATTAATCACTTGGGAACCTGGCCGGATAAACTTACTGTAATTCCCCATTGCATAATACTTTTTATTTTTATATATTTTTACATTGCTGAAATCCTTAGGATCGAAATCAACCTGAATCAGTCCCCAGTTTGCATTTTCGTGTTTTGGGTCCATATTCACTTCATCTTCAATTGCTTGCCAAAGTACCCATGCCTCTGGTTCAAGTTTTTGAATATCACTTGTAATTCTTTCTGACAAGCCCAGACCTGTTCGAATATCGGTATGATTTTGTCCCATGCTGCCGGGACTAAGATCTACTTCTGACATCCATAGCCTTTTCTCAGATGATTTGGCAATATCCCGTACACTAATTTGCTGTTCGGGCCAGTACGTATGTACATTTAATTGCCCGATATTCGCGCGTGTTTCAGCATTATATTGCTCCCAATTTTCCCTAAACCGTTGTGGGTGTGTTTCATCCATTGCAGATACAACTGTACTAAGTTGTTTTTCATCTAACTGCTTTTTAACTTCATTGATGATTTTCGCCTGTGATGCAGGGGACCAATTTGAACCTTCCTGTCTTCCTTTTGCGCGCCAATAACCTGTATTAGGTTCATTTGTTGGAGACAGTGTTTTAAATTCAATATCCAAATCCTTTTGTAAATGATCGACAACAGTAGTTAAGTAAGCAGCAAAATTTTCGAATTGATCTGCCTTTAAATTGTCATCCCAAGAATTCCAGTTCCCAGATACATAACCGCTTCGAGTCATAAAATAAGGAGCTGAATTGGAGAATGCTTCAAACGTGTCGGCCCCTCTCGCTTTAGCCGCATCAAGCCACCAACGTTGATTCGCGTCCGCGTCCCAATTCCAATGATTAGGATTCGCTGGATTCCACCAGTTTTCAGGTTCCTTCCAACCATCAGTATTTCCTTCCGGAGGACTAAATTCTGCTGGCCGGTTCCAGTAGCCAGGGACAGCGCCGCCTTTTCGCATATATGGAGTTGTCTCGGGTGCATCACCTCCGCCAATATTGTAGCGGGCAATATTAAAATTCAACCCATCTTTCCCGAAGAGGTCATCAGCAAGCTGATTTCTAAGCTCATCCGGCCAGCCCCCGGTAATATTCCCAAACCAGACAAGTGCCGTTCCCCAACCATCAAATGGCTCATGTTGATAGCTCGGGTCCAGCTTAATCGATTCCAAGTTGGAATTTACTTCTGCTGTTCCCTCCACTGCAGATGCCTTCTTTGGTGCTAAGGGTGAAATACCGCCCACTAAAATCAACAAAACCAAACTGTAGAAAAAGAATTTTCTTCCATACCACTTTTGTAACATCAATCCATTCCTCCTCTTAATTAATCGGTAAAAATCGCATTGATGCCGGTACTCTAAGATGGATGATCTAATCGTTCATAATCCTTAGCTGCAACACTTGTTACGAAACAGCCTTGCAGTAATTCAAATCAATGTAATCACCCCCTTAAATGAAGAGTTCATTACTAATCCTTTCTTGGTTTGAAGGATACAGGTGGTTTCGTTCCGAAAATTCCGATAATAATAGACCAAAATAATTCTTGTACCTATGTTTGGAAAGAGCCCATGTTACCGGGCTTCTTCCCTAATCTTCATATCCTATGAATCATAAACTCAAATTCCATGTCTTCATTAGAATCAATTAGATGTTCATCGTGAACGGGTGCTCCCCAGCTGTCGTCCCCGCCAACGCCCATCTGCCTGCCGGCGACCGTTACAACGGTATAATGGATATTCGGAAGCTCGTAAACATGCATAGCATTTTCGAGTTCAAATGCTGTATAAGGTGAAAAGTTGCATTCCAACGGTTCGTGAACAGATGAAATTCTAATTCCTTGACCGTCACTATTCGTCACAATGACACGGCGGACCCCAGTACGATTGCCTGATTCCTGAGGAAAACAATAGTCTGATAGATTTTCAGCTACTTGATTTTTAAAGATACCAAGTCTTGCACCCATCGAGCGGTCGGAGTAATTTTCCTCAGGACCCATTGCGAGCCACTCAAGATGGTCATATTCAGCTGGAACCTTAAAGGAAACCGCAAAAGTTGGCATTTGCGGCAAATTCTCAGCCCCTTTATACGCTGATTTCACACGGACACTACCATCAGGATAAACAGTGTAATAAGTCTTTACCTCAATGTCATTGTTTATTGAGAACATATAAGTAAAGACGACTCCGACGTGCCCCGAATGTTCTTCCACTTGTATATCCACACATTTCCTTGCTAAGCTCGCCGCAAACCATAGCCCAGAATGGAAGCTTTGCGAATAGCCGCGGTCATTGTCTGTTGTTGCTCTCCAGAATAACGGTGCCAGAGGCAGGGCAATCATTTCACGACCAGCATATTTTAATGACACTAAACTTCCCGCCTGTTTCGAGAACATAACAGTGAAATCTCTGCCATGAATGCCAATATTGACATCACCATTTGCAACTCGCAAATCTCCGCTTGGGGCGACGATTTCTTTTGAACCCACTTGAAAAATAAACTGACCAAAGGCAATCTCATAGCCCGATTTTGCCCAAACCGTGCTTTCCTTTAGCTTTAGTGAAGTTTGAATAGAATACTCACCGTTTGCAGAAGCAATGTCAGTAGGCCAGGTAAACTCGAAACGACCAACGCTTTGTGGTTCAACAGCTGCTTGAAGTGTATCTCGATACAACTCCTCACCATTAAGGGATAAGGAATATTCCAACACAAAGTCTGCTGTATTAGAGAAAAGACTTTCATTCTTGATTGTGAGACCGTTTTGATCTGGCAGCAGCTTAAAGTCTTGATATAAAAATTTAACTTCCTGCATCTTCGGAGAAAGCTCACGATTTGCATAGACAATTCCATTCGTACAAAAAACGTAATCTGTCGGTCGATCGTCAAAATCACCGCCATATGCAAGGAATTCGTTTCCGAAACGGTCTTTCTTATACAGCGATTGATCAATATAATCCCAAATAAAGCCGCCTTGATACATCGGATACTTCTGCTCTAAATCAGTATACTTATACATGCCGCCAAGTGAATTCCCCATTGCGTGCATATACTCACAGCTAATGTAAGGCTTCTCAGGATTTTCGTTCAAATATTTTTCAATATCAACAGGCTTTGCATACATCCGGCTTTCCATATCGCTCGTGTCATTAAAGTCGCGATTATGGAAGACCCCTTCATAATGAACAAGGCGGCTTGGATCAACCTGCTTGAAATATTTGGAGACATTAAGGATTACCTCACCCGCGTACGATTCATTACCGCAGGACCAAATTAAGATCGATGGGTGATTCTTATCCCGTTCCACCATCGAGATTGCCCTGTCCATGACAATTTCCTGCCATTCCGGTTTATTGCCAGGAATATTCCAGGATGGTTCAACAGCCCCCATCTTTTGCCAAGAGCCATGAGTTTCAAGGTTCATTTCATCAATGACATACACGCCGTATTCGTCGCATAATTCATACCAATAGCTTTGATTCGGATAGTGGGATGTACGAACTGCATTTATGTTATGACGTTTCAATGTTTTAATATCCCACAGCATATCTTCCTTCGTAATGGCACGTCCTCGGCGGGGATTAAATTCATGCCGATTTACCCCTTTAAATACAATCCGTTTTCCATTGAGAAGCATGATTTTATCTACAAGTTCAAATCTTCTAAAGCCAACTTTCTGCGGAACTGCCTCAACCAGCATGCCTGACTCGTTATAAACCTGAATCAATAGTTTGTACAAATAAGGACTTTCTGCATTCCAAAGCCCAGGATTGTCAACAAACATAGTAATCGACCAATTGCCTTCGGTCTCTTTCCCGTCTACAGATGCAATGAGACCGCCCTTGGCATCAACTAATTCAGCCGTTATTTTTGAAGGAACTGGTCCTTGAAGCTTTAAATCAGCTTTAAGCATTCCTTTTGTAAAAGTTGCATCCAACTCCGGGCGCACATGTAAATCCGCAACATGAATTTCCGGAACGGTATACAAATAAACATCACGAAAGATGCCCGAAAATCTCCAAAAATCCTGATCCTCAAGCCAGCTTCCGGTGCTCCGCTGGTACACCTCAACAGCAAGCTTATTCTCACCATCAATGATAAACTTCGTCAGTTCAAACTCTGCCGGCGTAAATGAGTCCTCACTATAGCCGACAAACTCCCCGTTTAACCAAACATAAAAAGCTGACTCTACCCCTTGGAAGGAAACATAAACCGGCTTATCCGCCATATTTTCTGGTACGGTAAAGAATTTAACATAGCTGCCAACGGGGTTATGGTCCATCGGAATTTCTGGGGGGCGAATTTCGTTATGCCCATCCCATGGGTACATCGTATTCACATATTGCGGCTGACCGTAGCCCTGAAGTTGAATGTGTCCTGGCACGGAGATGTCTTCCCATCCATCACAATTGAAATTTGCTTTATAAAAATGTTCTGGCCGGTTATCAGGATTAACACTGTAATTAAATTTCCAGACTCCATTTAAATCATGACGCAGCTTCATTGGACCTTCAGTCTCTTTTGCCTCCGCTACTGTTTCATAATAAACATGGTCAGAATGGGCTGGAAGACGATTCACAGCAAATACATTTACATCTGATAGCCAATCAATACTTGGAGCTTTTGTCATAATCTCTAACACTTCCTATCCACTTACTTTTTATCAACCTATTTTACAGAACCCATCATCCCGGCAACAAAATGCTTTTGCATAATAAAGAAGATAAGGGCAACCGGCAGGGTTGCAATCACAATGGCAGTCATAATCATTCCATAATCGGGTGAGTAGCTTGATCCAAGGTTGGAAATAAGCAATGGAATTGTCTGATTCTCAGGTGATTGCAAAATAACAAGAGGCCACAAATAACTGTTCCAACTGGCCATAAACGTAATGATGGCTGCTGCTGCATAAGTTGTCTTCATCGTAGGAACATAAACCCGGAAGAATACACCTAATTCCGTTAAGCCATCAATCCTGCCTGCTTCGAGAATTTCTTTCGGAAACATCTTTGTACTTTGTCTAAAGAAAAAGATAAGAAAAGCGGTAGTAACTGTCGGAAGGATGACCGCAGTTAGTGTATCAATCCCAATCATCGGGAAGTTTTGCGAGATCGTGCCGAACATTCTAAACAACGGTACCATTAACGCCGCAAAGGGTATCATCATGGATAGCAGCAAGAAGTTAAATAAAAGATCCTTTGACTTGCTTTTAAATATTTCAAATCCATATCCCGCCAATGAAGCAATAATTAAACCCAGAATGGTTGTGGTGATTGAGATTTTTGCTGAATTCAACAAGGCAGGCACTAGATCAACGGTGTCCAGCAAATGGTGAAAGTTTTCGATAAAATAACTCCCCGGCAGTAATCTCCCCTTCGTCACATCAACCGATTTATTCGTCGAGCTAACAATCATCCAGAGAAATGGAAAGATGGAGACAATAGATGCAATGATTAGGACAAGATAGCTGAATGTTTTCTTCATATTACTCATTTTTTATCACCTGCCACTTTAAACTGGATGATGGAGAAGATAACAATCATAATGACAATGGCATACGATACGGTGGCGGCATAGCCAAAATCAGGAGTATATTTAAACGATAAATTGTAAATGTATTGGGAAATCGTCATCGTCGCATTTCCCGGTCCACCCTTCGTAATATTCATGACTTCATCAAATAACTGAAGCGTTCCGATCGTTGAGGTGATGGAGGTAAAAAGAATGATCGGCTTCAGCATTGGGATCGTGATTTTGAAAAATTGCTGAACCGGTGAGGCCCCATCAATTCTTGCCGCTTCATAGATTGATTCATCAACATTTTGCAAGGCAGATAAATAGAAAATCATGTTATAACCTGTCCACCGCCAAGTGATGGCTGCAATAATCGCTATTTTGGCCCAAAACGGATCGGTAAGCCATTGAATCGGCTCTGAAATAAGCGAAACCTTCAGCAACATCATATTAATCATGCCATCTTGGCTAAACAAATATTTGAAGATAACAGAATAGGCGACAAGAGAAGTGACACAGGGTAAGAAGATTGCTGTACGAAATAATCCCTTTAGCTTCAACGTTTTATTATTCAATAAAACGGATAGAAACAGAGCCAGTAAAATCATCACGGGAACTTGAATGATGAGATAGATGATTGTATTTTTTACTGTCGTAAGGAAAGTTGGGTCCTTAAATAAACGAATATAATTATCAAAGCCAGTAAAGGTTAAATTAGCACCCGTTCCTGTTTGAAAAGACATGATAAGCGCCTGAACCATTGGATAAAAATAAAACAAGCAGATCATCACGGCAGCGACTAGAACAAATGACCAGCCAATGACAGCATTTTTCATTCGGATTTTCCGGCCAGACTTTGCTGTTTGAAGGTCGTGTTGGTTATTTGCTTTAGCTGTTATCACTTTAGTCAGCTCCTCACGTTATTAGTTAAAGAAAAGCCTCGAAAATTCGCCTGACACATCAGATCGCTTCTTTTAATCGAAGGGAGAAGCCGGCGAAGTTCCAAGGCTTATTTTCTTATAGTATTAGAATTTATATCATTGAACTTTGAGAATTGTCCAGCTCCAGCGCCCTAGCGGCTAATGTCCTTCGCTCTCCGCCCTACGATAAGTCAACATCGGTTCACTACGTTCACCGTGTTTCCTTTATCTCAGTTGGAGCGCTCCAGGCCATACGCCGCTGACCAGGGCGCTTGCGCTCTTCTTATTCAAATTGATTACATGTGTTCATTTTTACTTTAAGTATTATTTTATTTGTTCTTCTGCTTGCTTTTGGGCATCTGCTAATACTTTATCCAGGTCTTTGCCTTTAAGATAATCTTGCATTCCGACTGCTAAAATATCTTCAATTGCATACGTATGCATACCATAGTTTACTTGTGGTATCTTTGCTGTCCAGTTTGCGAAATCTTCAACCACTTTCTGGCCGCCAAAGAAATCATCTGCTGCTTTATATGCTTCGCCATCTGCTGCAGGTTTGTACGTACCTATTGCGCCCATTTCTTTATTTAAAGTTTGATAGAAATCAGCATTGGAACCGAACGTTTTTGCAAGGAAATCAACTGCTTTTTCTTTACCAGGGACATTGAGCACGTACCATGAGCTTCCGCCTAAGTTCGTAGCATTCACAGAACCCTCAATTCCTGATTGCTTCGGCATTGGAATAACGGCCCACTTGCCTGACTGTGAGGCTTCCGCCTTAATAGAAGCTGTAATCCAGTTACCAGTAGGAACAGTGGCAACATCTCCGCTATTAAAGCCGGCTACAAACTGACTCCAGTCAGAAACAGGTTTTACTAAATCTGCATCCAAAATGGCTTTGTATGTTTTGAAGGCTTCCTTAAGAGCATCATTATCAGCTAAATCTGGTGTGGTTCCATCTTTTTTCAAATACCAAGAACCACTAGATTGGATCATCATCCGAATGAGACCTAAATCCTTTGGATCTTGTGTAAGCATTGGTTTTCCGGCAGTTTCTTTCACCTTTTTACCAATCTCAATGTACTTATTCCAGTCGATATTTTGTAAATCTGCTGCTTTATATCCTGCTTTTTCTAAGTAGTCTGTTCGAACGTATAATCCAGCTACACCAGTATCAAAAGGAACGCCATAATGCTTTCCTTCTAGGCTAGTCGGTGGCATTTTATATTGAGCAAAGTCGTCAGCATTAAAAGCATCAGACAATTCTTGGAACATGTCCGGATAGGCTTTTAAGAAGCTTTGCGCACGATAATCTTCAATTAATACGATATTTGGTAACCCTTTTGTAGTACCAGAGCTTAGACTGGTGTTGAGTTTTTGAACAATGTCATCTTGGGCATTTTCAACAATCTTAATCTTAAGGTCCGGATTTCCTGATTTATAAGCATCCTTTGCTAAATTCATTGCCTTAATGTTAAAATTCGGGTCCCACGCCCAAACCGTTATTTCATTTGTATCTTTTCCCTTGCCGGAAGTACCCGTCTCTTTTGATCCAGAAGAACAAGCAGTTAGCATCAAGATACTAACTAAAAAGAGTGCTAGTATTTTCTTCATTGATATTCCCCCAAGTATCATAATGTTTTGTAAGCGCTACCTATCTTACATGTATTATGGTATCACCAGCCGGGACTTAACAGTTAGGACGATATTTCTGATAGATTGTATTATTTTTATAAGTTGAATGCGTTTACAATTATTTAATTTGGATTATTTTTAGAAAATAGGAAATTCTTTATATGCTTTTAATTGGAAATTCAATTCGAACCCTTGTCCCCTCGCCAAGTTTGCTTGAAATGGTAACACCATATGGGTCACCATAAATCAGCTGGATTCGTTCATCCACATTCCTTACACCGATACCTGAAAAATGCTGTTTCTTCCTTTTTGTACTTGGGAGTTTACCTTCTGATGAGGCATCCATCCCGTCACCATTATCCACCACTTCACAAATCAGGTTGTTCCCCTCTTGCCAAATAAGAACATTAATAAATCCATTTGGCTTTTGATTAAAACCATGAAAAAATGAATTTTCCATAAAAGGCTGCAGGATTAATTTAGGGATCTGATAATCCAAGCATTCTGGCGTCACGAAATAGTTCACTTTAATCCGATTCCCGTATCGTTTCTGGTTGATGAATACATAGTTTTTTAAATTCTCCACTTCCTGCTGCACCGTAACCGTTTCACTTACATTACCAAGCGTATTCTGCAGTAAGGATATGAACGCATTGATAGTCGCCACAGCATCTTCTTTTCCACCCTGTTGTACCATAAATTTAATGGAAGTTAAGGTATTATAAAGGAAATGCGGATTTATTTGCTGCTGCAGGGCAGCTAGTTCTGCATTCCGTTGTTGCTTTTGAGCGATTACAAGTTGATCTACATATTCATGAAGTTCATCGAGCATCGTGTTAAAGGCATTGCCGATTTGCCTCGTTTCATATGTTCCGGATTCAGAAACATATTTATCGAAGTCATATTTTGGAGCATTCTCAATTTGCTTTACCAGCCTTGATAAGGAATTCGTCAATCTTCTTGATGCTAAAAACACAATGAAAAGAGCAACAAAAACGATTGCCATCGAGATGAGCACAATTTCTCTTTTGTTTATTAAATTGCCAATTGCTTTTTGTTTGTCTATTACATTGAACAAGTACATATCAAAGGATGGCAAATACTCCATAAAAATGATCTGACCTTTTCCCATAAAATTTTCAATAATGTATTTTTGGGGATTCTTATTGATCTTTTCCGCATAGCTACGGAGATTGTCTGCTTTTTGCCCAATCATTTTTGCCTGATTGCTTGAGACAATGGAACCATTCCTGTCCAAAATAAATACATCATTCCCAGGGCTTGTATAGCTTGAATACAATCTTCTAAATTCACTTTCTTGGATCGCAAAATACATCGATCCGTATACATTCCCGGATATCCGGTCCATGAAAGCTTTGGAAGCAACAACCACATTATTTTCTACTGATGCTTCGGTCTTATTTGGTCGTTGATCATATTGATACAAAAGCCTCTTTGGTTCATTCAGCGTATTTTGGGTGATTTCACTCGTTTTCAACTCTTGATCCGATATTGGCCAGTAGTAACGCTCAGTCGCATAATTAACTCCATTTTTACCCGCGACAACAATCTCAATCCCATAGGGGTCTAAATTGTCTTTGATATGTTTCATTTGCTGACTCAAACTATAAAAAGAGCTCATTTTCTCGGTATTGGACTGTTCTTCCGAAAGCATTCTTTTGATATTCCCGCTTTGAAGGAGATTATTTGACGCAACGACGACTGAATAATTAAGTGATTCAAAGCTTTCCTTTACCTGACCCATTACTTTCGAATTTGTAATACCAAACTTTTCAATAAAAAATTGTTCTGACATGCGAATGGTCGTCCAGGTGATGGTGACAGAAACAATGATGATCATGATGACCGTAATCAAGAACATGATTATAAACAAGCCATTATGCTTAAAGCGATCCGGAATAAATCTCATTTCTGCCTCTCCTAACTCAGTTTATGCTTCCTTTTATATTGACTAGGAGACAAGCCTTTCATTTTTTTAAATACCTTACAGAAATAACTATGATCAGAGTAACCAACCATACTGCTTATTTCAGAGATACTTATATCCTCATGAATTAAAAGTTTCGTTGCTTCCTCAATTCTAATTTTATTTACATATTCAATAAACCCTTCCTTATTGTGAGTAGAGAAATAACTTGAAAGATAGGAAGGATTGAAATGGAAGTGCTTCGCTACTTCCGTTAAGGTAATTTGCTCTGCATAATGGTCGATAATATATTCTTGCAGCTTCCTCATGTTGATATTTTCCTGTTGGTTCGGCATTGCTACTAGGCATTTATGAACCTCTGCAATAAAACGTTTCAATAGTTGAACTGCTTCTTCAGCCGTGCTTACGTCGTCAATAGAATTGAAATATGTATATTTGCTGCTTTCCAATTCTTTCACATCATACTCCATGTTCCCTAGAAGAATTGTAATGTTAAAAATAATGTTTCCAAAAAATGATTTGTATTCAAAAATATCAAACGTATAACACTTTGATAATGCAGCCACATGCTCCAGCAAATAGTCGAAAGCTGAGTCAAAGTGTTTTCTCTTCATTTCACTCGTAAACCAATCAAGATTAAAGGTGTCACATGATGGGGGCTCCGGCAGATCCTGTTTGAATAATGATGACCGCTTAGATAAATAAAATCGATAGTCTATTAGCTTTAGAAGACTTGTCTTAAAGACAATCCCCATCCGAGAAAAGTCCTCAAACTCCTCTGTTAAGACCACACCAATACCAGGCTCATATCCAGTTGCCTGTTGAGCCAGCGTAAGAACATCCTTCTTATTGTCACTGTTTATATTAAGAAGATATACTAGGATATTTTGCTCGTAGGTAAAAGAATAATAAGCCGTCTTTCCCAAATAAACCTCTATTCCGAACTCTATTTTTTTCTTTAACGCTGATAGTAACTCTGCATTATTTTTATCTGGATGCCTTTTCAGGTCAAAACCTACTAAACAATAATGGCTCTTTGGAAACACGTTAGTTATTGACTCTACTTCATAATTAACCTCATAACCAGAAATTAATTTATGAATAATATGTCTTATGGAGAGTTGTGCTCTACCTTCCTTGTCCCAATCCTGTATGGCTGGTATCTTGCTAGCCGCAGACTTCAAGACTTTTAATAGACTCTGTCCATCGAGCTTTGGCTTTAATATATAATCAACAACACCACTTTGGAAGGCAGACCGTACATAGTCGAATTCTCCAAAACTACTCAGAATAATAATTTCAATTTGCGGATATTTCTTCTTCACAATTTTCGTTAACTCTTCACCATCCATGATGGGCATCACGATGTCGGTCAAGATGATATGCGGGTCTGTACCTTCAATTACTTCAAGTGCTTCTTGACCATTAGAAGCTTCACCAACGATTACAAAACCTTCCTTTTCCCAATCAAGATAATGCTTAATTCCTTGCCTTATTAATATTTCATCGTCTACGATTAGTATTTTGCATAGTTGTCCAGCTGCCAATGTAGTATCCCCCCATATAGTGACATATCATTTAGAGTTCCTAATTTTATTGTATACTACGCTACTTAATTTGGAAGAGTATTAAAATAGCAGTCTAGGTACAGCCTTGCGAGTCGATATAGACGGCTTTTTTTCACATAGGCTATGTTAATTCCTATTGTTGATTTAGGGTAAGAAGGATATTTATCATGATAGGGTCATCGTTTTCTAATGTATTTTTATATAACCAATTTTTTCAACAATCTCCTGCCCTTGTGGTCCTTGCATCCATTCAAGGAACGGTTTGATAGTTGGCTTAGGGTTATCCTTGAGTGTGATGGCGTATAAGGATGCTGTGAACGGATATTTGCTGCTTGCGATGTTTTCCGGGTTGGGCTCCACACCATCAATCGCCAGCAGTTTAATATCCGGATTCGCCTTCATTCCGGTCGCAAAGAAGCGGAACGAAAATCCGATCGAATTGTCATAGTTCCTGTAATCAGCCACTTGTTCAATGATCCCTCCCATTCCTTTAGGTACATCTTCTTTTAGAGGCTTCATAATTGGGGTATCGCCCATAATTTTTTCCAATAAAGTTTGGCTGCCGGAATTTTTCGGCCGTTGAAAGGCAATAATTCTTTTATTCTTCCCGCCCACCTCAGACCAGTTTTTTATTTTTCCAGAATAGATACTTTGAATCTCGGAAACTTTTAAGCTGTCCACTTTATTGCTTGGATTAACAAAGAAAACAAATGCCTCCTTACCTATCGGCGTCATTACCAGCTCTTTTCCTTCCTTCGCCGCCATTTCTTGCTGTTCTTTAGATGGGACGGCGCCAAAGTAAATATCCACTTCGCCCGATAATAACCGTTCATAGGCATAAATCGTATTCGTAAAACTAACGACCTCGCTGGATTCGCCTATCACATTTTTTATATTTTCATAGGTTGCATTAGCAAAGGCAGAGTAAACCGGAAAGGCCGCTTCTGCCCCGTCCAAAATCGGCATTTCACTAGGGTTCTTAATTGTAAAGGCCGGCGGGGTTGTCAACTTTGGAAGCTTATTATCAGGATTCGTTACCTCATATGGAGTTAAGTCGGTACTGGAGTAGCCGCCGCCATATTTAAAACCATAGGAGGGCAAGACAGATTGACTGCGTTGCCATTGAACAGCGGTGCCCGTACCCATCGCAACGACAAACACCGACAAAACCATCAGGAATTGCCGCTTATTAAAAGCAGGACGAACCTTGTTTATTAACCCTGCTAAAATTACCCCCGTAACAAACGCTAACTCATACGTCAAGGGTGCCCATAGAAACAGTCTTCCTTCCCCACTAAACATGGCAAAAAAATAGATTGGTCCCAACGCCAGATGAAAAATACTATAGTAAGACCAGGAATTCGCGCCATAAAACCCGCCGCTGATCAGCATAAAAGCAGCCCATAATACAGCCGTAAAGGCAAGTGGCAGAAGAAAGAGAATGAACAGCCCTTGAAATTTGCCCGACTGCTGCGGTCTTTTGCTGACAAAAAAACCTGCTAGAATGCCGCCTATACTTAAAGGCAGGAGTGAAGCAATCATGATATCATTTAGTCCCGTACTCATTATGATAAAAGCAAAAATAGACAACACAAATGGTATGACACCAAAATTTACAAAAAAAAGCAAAAGCTTTTTCCCCATTTTTATCCGTCCTCTCATTGTAAAATATATGTATTTTCCACATTGTTCCATAGTGTAATATTACACTTTTATTTTCTGATTTACAACAAAGTTTTTGTAAAATACAGACTTTCTTCTCAAAAAAAGACTCCTTCGCTAGGCGAAAAAGTCTTTTTTTCAAAAATTAATCTTATTTTGAGAGCAGTGTTAAGACCGTATCTAAAACGACATTTACACCCTTTTCACAATCTTCCCAAGTCGTTAGCTCTTCTTCACAATGGCTTTTTCCGTTGATACTTGGAACAAAAAGCATTGCCGTTGGGACGAAGCTTGCAATGAATTGCGCATCATGGCCGGCACCGCTGACCATCCGTCGATTGGAATAGCCCAGCGACTTTGCCGATTCTTCAAGCAAATTGCAGATTTCAGGTTCGAACCAAACAGTATCCCGCTCCCATAATTTTGTCACTTTAACCTCACAGCCCTCATTGACTCCTAAATGCGGCAGACGTTGAACAAAGTCCTTATAGGTGCTGACGATTTCCGGATCCTTATGCCGTGCCTCCAGCGAAAAGATTACCTTATTAGGAATGACGGTATGGATACTCGGATACACATTCACCCGGCCGATTGTGAAGACTAATTCTTCATCTAACGCACTTAAGCGTTGGCGGATTTCATTGATTAAGTTATTAGTTGCAAACAGAGCATCTTTTCGCATGTTCATTGGGGTTGTACCGGCATGGTCCGATTCACCGGTTACTTCAATCTCAAAGCACGCCATCCCGACGACACATTCGACGACACCTATAGAAAGAGCAACATTTTCCAAAATCGGGCCTTGTTCAATATGTAATTCTAGGAAGGCGGTCGCTTCTTTCAGACGGTTTTTAATATCCCCTTCGAAGCTACTGGCCTTGAGGGCTTCCTCAAAGGTAATTCCTTCAGCATCTTTCTTTTTCAACATAACGGACTTGTCAAATTTCCCTGAGAGTACGCCTGAAGCCATCATTGAAGGTTCGAATCTTGCGCCTTCTTCATTAGTAAAATTCACAATCGTAATTGGAATCCGCGGCTTGATGTTATTTTCCACTAGCGTTCTAACTACTTCCAGACCAGTCACAACACCTAGCACCCCATCAAAGCGGCCGCCCTTTTTTACCGTATCTAGATGGGATCCAATCAGGATAGGAGGTTTATTTTCGCTGCCTTCAAGAGTGGCATACATGCAGCCCATATCATCGACCGCGACTGTCATTCCTAACTCCTCGCAGCAGGAACGGAAATAATCCCTTACCTTACAATCTTGTTCAGATAATGACAACCTAGTGACCCCATTATTTTCTGTCCTGCCAAAATCGGCAAATTGTTCAAGTGTCTGCTTCAGTCTTTCTCCGTTAATCAATAGCTTTTGTTTTTGCATGATTAAACACTCCCTTTTAAAGATGAGATTAAGAACGTTTCTATGTGTGTTAATAAATCTCATGGAGCTAAAAAGCAGAAATTCAGTTTTCTAGTAACGGAAACGACCTTCATTACATAAGCCGTTCCATTCCCAAAGTAATTTTATTATACAATTTGCAAAAATATTCAGTTATTTCTATTATACAATACATCTATTTACTATCACTAGACAAAACATAAAATCCTTCCGCTATATTGTTTGATAGTATGTATGATTCTTCAAAAAAAAGACACCTAGCCATTTAAACTAGGTATCTCAGTTGTTTAAAAGGAACCAAACTGTCCACCCAGGGCGGACAAATGTCCACGAGTGGTGCCTGACACCAATAACACCATTATTCATTTGTGAATGGTGCAAATCCAATGGATGATGATGCCAAGGTTTCTTCCCAGGTTTGTTTTTGCTGTTTATGTTGGATTGATTTTAGATCAGCACATACGCGTGCGATGTCGACTTTTTGCTCGTAATGCCATTCCAGTGCGATGGATGTGTACAGTTCGTTCAACTGGGCATAAGAGAAGTCCACAGTTGCATCGACGACCTCTTCAATCTCTTGCTCTGAAAGAATGCGCGCAATTTTTTTGTTCATTAAATAGTGGTAACGAAGCTCCTTCGTCGGCAGTTTGATTTCATAGGCGCGGTCAAACCGTCCCGACCGGTTCATCAAGGCCGGATCAATTTTTTCCGGGTAATTCGTCGTGCCGATGAGGAAAACCCCTTCCTTTGAGGTTGCCCCGTCTAACGTATTCAAAAACACTGAGCGGGCACCATTAGGCATCGAGTCAATGTCCTCAATCACCAATACCATCGGCGCCAATTTTAACACTGAACTAAACACCTCTTTAATCGTATAGCTTGAGCTGAATTCGGTAATCTGCCAATAGGCCACAGGCGCGTTTATGCTGCTGGCGATTGACTTCACGAGTGTCGTCTTTCCATTTCCCGGCTTTCCGTATAATAGAATTCCTCGTTTATACGGAATATCATATGTTTTAAAAAATTCACGGCCTTCAGTGAAGAATTCATCAATTGAGCGATAGATTTCCTTCTTGAGCGTTTCCTCGAGAAAAACATCGTCCCTCCTTACCAAACTGGTGATACTTTCGATATCCGTCTCGACACCATCTTCGGTATCCGTGAAAACGGTAACATAGTTTTTAATATAGTCTCGTTTTCGTTTCAAAACATACTGCAAAAACGAAACTAAACAAGCATCATTTTCAGCAAAAATAAAATCGTGATTCATTTCCCCATCACTTTGAAAAATAAGCACCCTTGAAAGCGCCACTCCGTAATGAGGGTAATAATAAAGACCATTGACAACCCGCGGTTTGACAATGAATTCTAATGCCTTTTCAGTATGGTTAGACGAAATTGTCTTGGTCTCGCCTTCCTGATAAATATGGCTAATCAGCCTCACCTCAGGAGATTCCTCTTTCAAATCTTCCTCAAGAATATCCCAAATCTCATTGGATGTATCCTCATCAGAATACATCTGAAAATCAAAACCTGCTTCATCTCGAAGCTTTTGTTGAATGGCAGAAACAATTTTGCCATAGTCATAATAATGGGGCAATGTTTCACGGTCTATTTTTTCAATATTAAATAGCACTTTGTTATTTTCCATCCCGTTCTCCTTTTAAAAAATATATCTTCTATTTTATTTGATTGTTTAGTAAATCAATTGTATCCGCTTACGTCCAAATTTTTGATAGATTTCTAAAACACCTTCAAAGGCCGGAAATCTCTCATTTATTTTGTACCATCTTACACATTTTGTAAATGGAAAATCTACTCAAAGGTCAACTTTCCAACTCTGTAAAACCGAAGAATATATTCTGCAATAATACGGATAAACATTCATAACCCTCCGCTTATAGGATTGCGCTTTTCTCATTCCGCGACATACCCTCTTAATGTTCCAATAAATGTCTTCAATGCTTTTGTCTGATAGGAGGTATGCGTTAGGATTGAAAAATTCCGTTTAAATGGCATTCCCTGGACATCAATCCTTCCGATATAGCCGTTGGTTAGTTCCTTCTCGATTGCCCATTGAGACAACAAGCTGATTCCAAGCCCCGCTTCAACCGATTCCTTAATCAGCTGTGTGCTTCCGAATTCGAGGATTTTTTTCGGAGTAAAATCAGACATCCGAAACAGATTTTCAGCAGCCTCCCTTGTGCCGGAGCCTTCTTCTCGTAGAATCCATGTTTCTTCCGCTAAATCAGACATTCTATTTTCCCGTTTCTCAGTCAATAAATGATGTCCAAGCGGAGCAACAATAAGCATATTATCTTCAGATACGACTTCCGAATTTAACGTATCCTCTTTAAAAAATCCTTCAATGATGCCAATATCTAGTTGATGCAGTTTCACCAGCTCAATGATTTCCTTTGTATTTTGGATTTTGATGGACGGACTGATTTGAGGGTATTCCCGCTGCATTCTAGCAATAATATGCGGCAGGATATATTCACCAAATGTATAGCTCGCGCCAATCGCTAAAGGTCCGCTCGCCTTATTGGTCAGGTCATCGACCAGTGACTGCATTTTTGTATATAGCGCTAAGATTTCTTTTGCGTGATGGTAAACAATCTCCCCAGCCTGATTGAGGCGCACAAATTTATTACTTCTCTCTAGCAGCCTCGTGCCGATGGATTCTTCTAAGGTTCTAATATACTGGCTGACCGCAGGCTGCGTCATATGCAGCTCCTCCGCCGCTTTCGAAAAATTCTCCTTTTCGACAACCTTTACAAATACCGCTAAATGCTGATCCATCGCTTTGCTCCTTAACGTTTTTTATAGTATCGGAATTTATATCATTCGACTTTGAGAATTGTCTAGCGCAAGCAGCCCAGTGGCTAGTAGTTCGCTAAACAGGCGTTTGTGCTTTTCTCATTTATATAGATTTACTTATCATCCCCATTATATATCTTTATTTCCCTTATGCATAAAACAGGAGTATGCTGAGGAGAGAAAATAAACTGAGGTGATTTGAATGGGGAGCCAAAGTGCTAGAACTTTACCTTTGAATGAACAGGCTGAGCAGCCGCAAAAAAGGCCCGAATCAAAATCCTCCGTAGGATTATGGTTATCAGGAATCGCGTTTACCGTTGTGATCGCGGCAATCGGTTATGCGTTATCAAAAGTCCCTGGTTTTGATCATGTTGGCCCGCTCGCTTGTGCGATCGTGATTGCGGTTATTTATCGGCAATTTCTCGGATATCCGGAAAAAATCCGCGCCGGGATCCAATTTTCCTCGAAACGTTTTTTACGTTTTGCAATTATTTTATACGGCTTAAAACTAAATATCGATATTGTGCTCCATCAAGGGCTGGGGCTGCTTGCGCGGGATGTTGGTGTCATTGCCTTCGCAATATTATTTACTGTTTGGCTTGGAAAATTACTGAAAGCTGAATCTTCCCTCGTTATGCTTCTGGGAATCGGTACAGGAGTATGCGGGGCAGCGGCTATTGCAGCCGTTTCGCCAATCATCAAAGCAAAGGATGAAGATACCGCTATTGGTGTTGGAATTATTGCGTTAGTTGGGACGATTTTTTCGATTACGTATACCATCCTGCGCCCGTTTCTTCCGTTATCAGCGCTTGATTATGGAATTTGGAGCGGGATCAGTCTTCACGAAATTGCCCACGTTGCTTTAGCCGGTGCTCCAGCAGGTCCGGATGGATTAGCAATTGCATTACTGGCTAAATTAGGCCGGGTACTGCTGCTTGTTCCCTTGTGCTTTATTCTTATGTATTGGGTAAAAAGAAAAAGCACCGGAAATACCGGAGATACGAAAATTGAATTTCCATGGTTTCTGATTGGATTTATTTTAATGAGTTTGTTTGGAAGTTATGTTCTTGGCAAATCGATTCCGGTTTCGAAGGCGGCCATGGATGGGATTGCAAATGCAACAACCTTTATTTTAACCACTGCTATGGTCGGTCTTGGTTTGAATGTAAGCTTGCGCGACCTCCGGACGAAGGCAGCCAGGCCGCTGATTGCGATGTTGATTACATCAGTCATTCTATCAATCGCTGCGTACTTTATTGCTTAAATAATCGTCTGATTTTAGTGGTTTAATAGATATGTGAAGAGGAACAGGAGTACCTGTTCCTCTTGCCTACTCAACAAATTGAATGTCTTGGTTCGATTGATCGTGCAGTTCAAGGTCTTTCGGGATGCGCAGGTAGAGGATGCTTTGTCCTCCTGTAAAGTCGGAATGATGCTCGAATAAGGATGCTTCTCCTGTAAATTGACTAATGGAGAATACATTGGCAAACTCTGAGTACTCAAATTTACCCTCTTTTGGTTTCATAATTATTAGTTGATCTCCCGCTAGCTTTAAGCCAGGTGGATTTGCCAGTTCCGATATATCCATCCCATTCACACTGGAACCGGTTTGATAAAACACCGCATCCAGCTTGCCATCATTTGTATTTTTTCTTTCGACAATGATAGAAGTATTTAAATACTCATCATTTTGGACTACCAGGTTAAGCTTCTTATCCTGTAAATTGAAATCCCATTTCTTTCGCAAAAATTTGCTGTCCACTTGGTCGATTTTCCCCTCAACGGCGGCATCGTACAACTCTAGACCTTCTCTATCAAAATCCTCGCCAGACGCCTTTTTCCAACCGTCTATTATGATTGAGGGATGGACAGAGGCGAATACCATACCGGCCAATAAAATAACCACATAGCTGCTGAATATCCAATAAACACGCTTACTATAAGAAAATCTCCCTGTCTTGTTTACTTTTCTGTTAACTCCCATAGCGGCGACAACCGAGATTCCGATGAAAACTATTGCAATTAGTAGAGGTAGTAAAATTGCCGTCATAGCCTGACCTCCCTTCGATTGGACAACGCAATCGCAACAGCAAAGAGCAACACCGCAGTCACGATTATTTTGACACTAAATAAAGCCAGCGAAGACTCCGTAAAGAAAAATGCAAATAGATTTGCTATGATTCCGGACTTTCCTCTGAGCCCATCAAGGATTAATCCTCCGAAGAATGCGGCCGGTAACAAGACAGCAAACACTTTGCTAATCTGGACAAGCGTTCCAACCAAATAACCTAAAGCAGAAAAGAGAAAGACATAAAGAATGGTAGAAAATATACCTAAAAGCAGTTCCATCGGGGCTGACATGGATGCCGCTGTACTCTTAATAAATACATCGTTAATAAAGTAAAACACAATCACCTTGATTAGATAAGAAGACAACAGCGCTGTAACCCCGCCAATGACGCTGGCAGTTAGCAAAAACAAGGCATTGGATAGATTACTGCTGACGCGGTTGGTTACAAATACGAAATCATCATTTCGATGCGCCTTCGTTGTAATGGTAATGGCCATAATAAACCCCCACAGCATCGTAAAGGCGACAACATAATCGCCTGAAAAATAACTGTACTTTACCTGGATACTTCCATGACTGCCGCCCCCTCCTCCAATCCCGTTCATGGAAAAGAAAACAGCTAGCAATTGTAGGAAAATCAGTGACATAAATACCTGACTATACGCTTTTAGCTTATAAACATACTGTTTTTTCACAATATCAATTAACCTGACCCTAGTTAAAGACATCATCAATTCCCCCTTTCGTTTTACTAGTTAAATAGACACATAAGTCACTGCTGGGAACCGAAGTAAACTCAATTCCAGCGAGACGTGCTTGTTTCCGTTCCGCTTCGGAAAAATCATTCCGAACCACCACATACGACTGATCGAAACCAACAGTTTTTGTATAAATAAGTTCTTTGTTCAGTGTCCATTCATCCACAATAGCCGTCTTCCCTTGAAGGCCAATGCCCCATTCCTTTAAGTCAGCGATGGGCAGATGAAGCAGTTCTTTCCCATCTTTCATGAGGAGAATGTCTTCTAGCAAATCTTCAATTTCATTCAAATGATGACTCGAAATAATGATGGTCCTTGGGTGGGCGAGATAGTCCTTGAGCAGGGCACGGTAAAAATCCTTCCTTACTGCCGCATCCATCCCTGATGTCGGTTCATCAAAAAGGGTTAACGGCACTCGGGCGGCCAATCCTAAAATGGCGTTAAACGTGCTTGTCATTCCCTTAGATAATCCGTTATGATGCTGTAATGGGTTGAGGGAGAAATACTCTAAGAGTCGGTTCGCCAAATCATGGTCCCAATTTTGATAAAAGCTCGCTGCTGCTTCCAATATTTCCTTAAGATTTAAGGCTGTAGGTAGATTCATTTGATCATGAATAAAAATCACATTCGCCGAAACCAGCAGGTTGTTAAACGGATTTTCGGAAAAAACGTTCAGCTCCCCAGAAGTTTCCTTCAAATAACCGGCAATAATTTTTAGCAAGGTTGTTTTCCCAGCACCATTCCGCCCGATGAGTCCAGTAATTTTATTTTCTTCAATTTTGCAAGTAAGATTGTTTAATGCTTTTGCCCCGCCATATACTTTCGTCAGTCCACGACATTCAATTACAGTCATTGCTCTGTCCCCCCTATGTCAGCCGTTTTGATCATGTCGATTAATTCCTCTTTGCTTACTTGAAGCCGTCCCGCTTCCAAAACAATTTCCTGTACAAGCCGCTTCAACGTTTGGTTTTTCCGCTTGGTCAGAATCATTTCTTTAGCGTTGCTCGTGACAAACATCCCAAGCCCGCGCTTTTTCATTAAAATCTGTTCATCTGCCAAAATGTTCAGCCCCTTTGCCGCCGTTGCCGGGTTAATATTAAAAATCTCTGCAAGTTGATACTGGGAGTAAATTTTTTGTTCACTCGCAACATTTCCATTCAAAATCTCGTTCTCCAGCCACTCTGAAATTTGGACATATATCGGCTTCGTTCCGTCCAGATTAAGAACCAATCTTTTCACCCCTCCCCTGATATAGTGCATTAGTGATGTAATGTAGTATATCATAATTGGTAATGATAAACAATTACCTTCACGGAATTTTTTTACAACCATAAAAAGGCCCTTACCCTGGGGCAATCCCACACCAAGGTCAGAGCCTTATGAAACCTTTAATAATTCTTCTTGTTCGTTTTGTGTATCCAGGCTGAGACATTTCTCCTCAATATAAGATATTCCTAAATTTCGGATAGGGGATTTGTACATCAGCTACATTAACTTGTAGACATATCTTCTTTATGCGACAACTTCCCGTTCGTTGCTGAATTTTTTGTATTGTTCTTCGATCATGATGGTTTTTAGAATGTGCACCGTCTTCCAGATGTCATGATAGCTGGTATAAAGGGCAATCGGGGCTAAACGGATGACGTTGGGCGCACGGAAATCCGGTGTAACCTTGTTGTCTTTTAACGCCTTGCAGATTCGCGCTGCTTCATGGTGTTCAAGGCTGATATGCCCGCCTCTATAGCGGTCATCCATTGGGTTTGTGATGGAAAACCCCATACCCCGCAGTTCATAATCAATCAGCTCCATCATATACCGGGTCAGACTTAAAGATTTTCTGCGAATATTTTCGATTCCTGCTTCCTGAAAAATTTCTAACGATCCCAAAATCGGCGCTAAGCTTAATATATGCGGTGTGCCAATTTGGAAGGCACCTGCTGTTTCAGCAGGCGTGAGGACATGCTCCATATCAAATTGTTTCTCTTTTTTCGAACCAAACCAGCCTCCCATCCCCGGTCCTGGAAGAATTCCAAGCTGCTTTTCATGAACAAAAAGTCCCCCGACACTGCCTGGCCCGCCGTTCAAATATTTATAATTGCACCACACCGCAAAGTCCACTCCCCAGTCATGCAGGTCATGCGGCATCGCCCCAATGGAATGGGCTAGGTCAAAACCAATGATGATTCCGCGCTTATGGGCTTCCTTTGTTAAGAGCTCCATATTCAGGAGCTGGCCGCTGCGATAGAGTACAGATGGCAGCAAAATGATCGCCACTTCTTCCGTCATCGCCGCTATAATGTCTTCCTCATTGAGGGTTCGCCCATCCCTGCTTTTCACGCAAATGAGATCCTCAACAGGGTCAAGGTTCTTTATCCTCAACTGACTTTGAAGGGCGTAAATATCCGACGGGAAAGTTAACTCGTCTGCTAAAATTTTCTTTCTTTTTCCTTCAGGCTTATAAAAGGTTGCCATTAACTGGTGAATATTGACGGTAATAGAACCAGTTGCAATCACTTCTTCTTCCTTGGCACCCACTAAAGGTGCAAGCATCCCTGCCATTTTTTCAGATAGGGAAAACCAAGGCTGCTTCCCGCCCATCCAGCCATCAATCCCATAATTCTTCCAGTCTTCAAGGGAAGTTAACAGCGTTTCCTCAGCCCGTTTGGATAATATGCCTAATGAATTTCCATCCATATAATAATGATCCTTTTGAAGGTAAAATTCGTCGCGAAACTTTGTTAATTCCGCTTTTTCATCCAGTGATTTTGCATAGGCTTCTGAAGCATCTAGTAAAAACTCCTCCATCGTAAACAATCATCCCTTCTCTATCAACTTGGAATACAGGCGCATTCCTTAGTAAACTAGGAAGTACAAACTTATTTTTTTAAAAAAACAACCGCACCTCACATCATCGCTATATAACATAGTATAAAACATAACCCTGCTGTTCAGCACTAATTGTCTAATCATTCTGAATTTTATACGTGGATTTTTTCAAGCAACCAATGATTTAGAAAAAAAGTAGTTTGTTATTTTCAGGAAATTTTGTACAATAGAAGTATAGACAGGTCCATCATTGTAATCTTTTTAAATTCGATATAGTTACCTACATTAAGATGATACTAGGAAGTGAATGGAACGTTATGTTGAAAACTAGGATTTACCAATTATCGTTATTTTTTACTTCCGTGGTCATAGCTTTTTTCTCATCTGGTATTTTGACAGACAACACCAGCTTTATGGTGGCATTAATTGTATTCTGGTTTTTCTCCAGCCTATACTTTCGCCTACGGATATTCTTTAAGAATGGCAATACCAATATTGAATATGGAATTAGCTATGATTTATCTCTCATTTTATTTGCCGGTCCGTTCGGCCTTTTCATCTTTGAGTCCCTTTATCGATTTACTGTTTATTTTTATCGAAAGTGGACAAAAACGGCTGATCCTAATGAGTTTTTTGATACTTTTTACAACATTGGCTCCTTTGTGATAACAAACTCGATTGCTTATTTTTTATTCCAGCAGTTTTATTCAAGTTTCCAATCTTCCCCTTTTGTCTATTGGATTCTGTTATTTGGATTAGTTTGTCTTTCTTCCTATTTATCAGGTGCGATTATGTTGATTTTATTTGTTACTTTAGGAGAACAAAAATCATTTAAAGAGGGCATCGATTTTATTTTTAGAGACATAAGTTTACTAGATTACGGGAAAGTGGCGATTACGAACGGTCTATTATTTCTTTTTCTTAAAGACGGAAAATGGGAAATGATTATCAGCCTATTTATCTTAAATTATATTGTTAACCTCTCGTTTTATTCAAAATCTCAAAGTATTCAAAATAAGCTGGAGCGGGACCAGTTTGAGCAAATGGCCTATACGGACTTTTTGACAGGCGTTTTCAATCGCACCTTCATGGATAAAAAGATGGCAGAGTTAAATCAAACCGGGGAGGATATCGGTATTGTCCTTGCCGACATCGATAAATTTAAAGGCATTAATGACAACTACAATCATGCCGTGGGCGATAAAGTAATCCAGCACTTTGCCGCAACGTTAAAAAGCTATCTAGGTCATAATGATTTTCTCTTCAGAAGCGGCGGTGAAGAATTTACGCTTTGTCTTCGGAAAAGAAATTTTAACCAGACCGTGGATGTGATCAACCGGATTCTTGGCGGAATTGCAAATAATTCCGTACAAGTAGAGTATAACGGGGAAATGACGACTATATCCTACACCGCATCGTTCGGGCTCTATTTCTACAAAGCGAATGAACAGACCTCAATGGAAAAAGCCTATATCCTGGCCGACGAACTAATGCTCCAATCCAAACAGCTCGGAAAAAACCAAGTATCCGCCCTCAACGGCCTCCTAAGCAAAAAAGTGGTATAACCAAAAATGGTTCTGCCACTTTTTTTGTGCATGGACTTAGTGTCATTTTTTGGGTTTTAGTGTCTTTTGGGTGTCAGGCACCACAAAAAGACATTTGTCCGCCTCCAGTGGACACTATCTTTTTCAAGTGCCTGACACCATTTAAGACACTATTTAGGAAACGCGTTTTAATTGTTTGAATTGGCCTTTTGATAGGACGGTTTTTTCTAGCCGGTGGGCCATCATTCCTGCAAATACGGCTAGGATAATATCCTTTGGCAGCGGGGGAACCATCCAGAGCCATGCCATTTTGTATGTAAAGCCTGCTGGTGCCGCTGCCCAGATTTTATAGGCAAAGTACATCCAGTTTGTTCCGAAGAGATAGTTGACGGCCATGCCGATTAAAGCGGCCATAATAAATGCGGCCACAGTTTTTTTCCTTTCCACCACTTTCCCAATGATAAAAGCAACTAAAATAAATGAAATAATAAAGCCGAATGTGGGATCTATAACCATAAATGGTCCTGATTTCAATTTCGCAAAAACAGGTACCCCTGCCAAACCAACTAACATATAAACTATCATCGCAATGGAACCTAAACGACTTCCCAATATTGCCCCTGCTAATATAGCAAAAAATGTTTGTAGTGTGATTGGTACCCCGCCTACCACCATAAACGGAGCCAATGAGGTGATGTTAGCCCCAATCGCCATAAGTGCCACGAACATACCAACCAGTGTTATATCAAGTGCCCTTAACTTCATCCTTTTCAATCTCCTATCCCAAAATAAATTGTTATTAATTTAAAATAAATGGTTAGAGGAGGTATTGTCAACTATAAATTTATTTTGGTTAACAATAAAAAGCGGAATGGCTTGGCTGGTGGCAAGTATCAATCTATTTGTTTAGCAGCTAGCGTTCTCAACGTTGTCAGAGTATCCAAAAAATCATAACCAACGGTATTAACAAAGAAAGGATTGAGCAATACTTAAAGCTCAATCCTTTTTTGCGTTAAACGAGAGAGGCACTAACCAATCTTTACAGTGTCCACCCCACGCGGACAAATGTCCACGGACGGTGCCTGACACCCGTTGATGACACCCCGTTGAACGACACCCTATTTATCTTTTGGACGGCAGTTTTTGCAGACTTTGATGGTTTGGTTTGTTTCTGTTTTGTATGGATAGAGCAGTTTTATTCTTGTTCTTTCACAGAGTGGACATGTCCCCCGTCCATTTTGCGGCAGATAGCTGATGGTTTTTCCCCGGTTTCTCTTTGCCATTTTCATCCATCCTAATCGATAATAATTTCCTTTCTTTATTTAATGTTGGACTGGCACAAATATTGATAGGCATTTAATGGTTTTTTTTCATAAAAACAATAAAAGTGTGCTGGAGCTGGACTATTTTTATAGTTGAAAAGTTTCTGATTACATGAACCACCGATATACTTTTCTACTCCCGTTGCATCTTTTCTTTTACAAAATTCGACATAAAGCTACAACATTAAACAAAAAACAACACCCGCATACCAATTTCCAATTTACGGAATGTATTACGAAATAACAACTAGCAAATCTAAACCTCAAAAACGAATAGAATTTCCAAATGTCACAGGTCTTTTAAAATAGGTAAATTCTCCTGCTTTTTAATTTACTAAAATAATGAACATAATTATTTTACTAAAATTTTTGTTGGAAGAAATTTAGTAGCACTCTAATTTAACGACAAAATATTACGAACATTCAGTTTAAAATAAGCTTGTACTAAAATTTGATAAAAATTTGGGGGTGCAGTTTTTTGACAAAAAAGAACAAGCTAAAATGGAAAAGGAGTTTAATGGTTATGACTGCCATAACCGGCCTGGGTTTCTCTACATTTTACCCTGGTCTAAGTATTCCAACAGCAGCGGTCGAACAGCCTGACCAGCCGCTGCCTGCCGAGGAATCTGTCTCAATTGTTCAATTAGAAGTACCGAATGATCAGGCCAAAGACAAGCTTCTTGAGCTCGGCATTGACCTTACCCACAGAATTGAACAACATGACGGTATCTATGAAGTCGATGCCGTTGTCACACCAACAGAGATTGCGATGTTAAAGACATTTGGCATTAATGTAAAGGATACCCTAATCACAGAAAATGAATGGAATACAAGAGCTGCCGAGCGGCAATCTGCTGTTCAACTACAAGCTAGTTTGGCGGCTTCTGAGGATACACTTAAGGTTCTTCGGGCGGATCATTTTACTAATCAGTCCGCCACCTTCCTGTATCTTGAAGTGAAATCGAGTGCCGGAGCGACAGCAAGCACAGCACTTAAAGCAACCTGGACCGAGGATGGAGTTGAAAAATCAGCCACACTTTCTAGATTCGTTGATTACGGAGAATATATCTATCACTATTTGATGGTGCCAGTTACCGCAATACCTACATCTGTCAAAATTGATAGTAACCTTGGCGGAACCGCAACAAGTTCCGTAACGGAATGGCTGGGGAAAGAGCCGAAACATCCAAAAACAGATTATGTCACGGACTTTGTTGACCACTATATGGCACCAAATGAATTATATGAGCGCGCGGAAAAACTAGCGAAAGAGTTTCCGAAATTAGTAGAAATTATTGATATGCCGAACAAAACAAACGGATACAGACGTCTCGCTCAAGCGACCATTGGCGGTACGACCAATCTTGCAGTCGTCGTTTCCTCAAAAGCATGGGGCCATGAAGGCGGAAATGATGTATCGGTAGAATTCCAGAATCCTGGAAAAAATAATTCACCACTAAAAGTGACTGTGGATGGTAAAAAGATTTTAGTAGATTTAGCCACAGATTCTTCAGGTAAAGTTACAAGTACTGCCGCACAAGTGGTCAGTGCATTAAATACCAATGCTAGTCAACTTGTCACCGCGACTACATATCGCGGTAATGCTGGGACAGGTGTTGTTGCACCAATTACTGCAAAATTAACTGACGGATTAAAAGCACCAGCAGATGTTTCACGTGATCCTTTCACGGTAAAAGCAATCCGAATCGGTAAGCATCGTGACGGATCGAAACCAGGGGTCCTTGGCTACGCTCAGGAACATGCCCGTGAATGGGTGACACCACTTGTGACAATCGAAACTGCGGAACGTCTGCTTCGCAACTATGCTCACGATAGCGAAACAAGAAAGCTTGTTGACAACCTGGATATTTTCCTTGTTCCGTCGGTAAACCCTGATGGAGCCAATTACAGTTTTAATGATTACAATATGCAGCGGAGAAATATGACCAATCACTGTGGTCCAACTGCCTCTGACCCTGGGAACCGTAATGCTTGGGGAGTTGACCTGAACCGCAACCATTCTGTCGGCTCCTTGTTTGATGGATATATCGGTGCATCAGCAAGTTGTACCAGTGATACTTACGCCGGACCTGCAGAAAACTCCGAGCCGGAAGCAAGAAACCTTGTCTGGCTTGCTGATAAAAATCCGAACATCAAGTTTGCGATGAATATTCATAGCTATGGCGGTTACTTCATGTGGTCACCTGGTGCTTACGATTCTAAACGTGTAACATTACCTCGTCCGACAGCAGGTCAGGAAGCCTTCTATTGGGCTGCATCTGATCTCATGTTAAACGACATTCAAGACCACCGTGGAACGGTCATTCTGCCAAGCCGTACCGGTCCAATTCCTGATGTACTGTACTCTGCTGCAGGTAACTCTGCTGACTACCTATGGTATGAAAAAGGGATTTACGCCTGGAACTTCGAAGTAGGCGCCGATTTATGGAATAAGGATACAAAGAGATGGCAGGCAGTTGGATTCCAGCCTGCGTTTGCAGAGGGTCATGAAGAGGCAATGGAATTTTCCAACGGGTTGATTGGCTTAATTAAAGTAGCCTACAACAGTTCAAAAGACCATCAGCCGCCTTCCTCTAAGGCTACACCTGGAAACGGGAAATACACAGGTCCGGTTGAGGTTAAGATTGAAACGAGCGAACCTGCTACCGTCTATTATACACTTGATGGCAGCCGTCCAACTTTCCAATCTAAGAAAATCCAATTAAGCGGAACCCGGGAATTTGAAGAAACATTAAAAATTGATAAAACAACAACGATTAATTATTTTGCAGTTGATGCAGCCGGAAACATTGAGAAAAATTACAACCCGCTTGGCAATGGCAAGAATTATAACTCTGTAACACTTACGATTAAGTAAAGCAGTAAAAGGGTTGATCCTCCGGGGTCAGCCTTTTTATTTTTCAATAAAATCACAAAAGCCCGGCTCTATATAGAACCAGGCTTTTGGAACATATTTATTTTTCAAAAATGGCATTTGAAAGCAGTCGGAATAAATAATCTGTATGATCACGGAAGCCCGCTTCGAGACCAATTAAAGTTACATCCTTATCCTGCTCTTTGACCATCACGGCTTGACCTTTAGCGTTTATGTTATTTTTCCAGTGTCCGGCCTGGAAGAAATCATTAGAACTTGCATACCTCGCGACTACTTTATCATTTCCAGTATTGGTATACCATGTCGGGCGATAGACAAATCCGATATCCCCCTGTCCATAGCCGCCTGTTAGACCGGTTCCTTCGTAATCAACCTTGACAATTCCGTTGCTGTCGGAACCGCCAACATTTATCGTGTCGTCCGTTAGTCCCAGCGTTTTTGTTGCCTGTGAAGCATTTCCGCCTACGGCGATATATTTACCGCCCTGAGCGACAAAATTAGTAATGTTCGCTCTTAACTTCGTTTCTTGGGCCTTATCTTGAGGGCCGAATTCTTTGTTGGATGCACTTGTTATCACACTAATCAGGCTGGATGAGCCGCTGTAAACGAACACATCAAACCCATTTAAGCCGTTTTCCGCTACTTCAACCGGTGTCAATTCTGTCACCTGGAAGCCTAATCTCTTTAAGGACAGCTTTGTTCCGCTATGGGACTGAACTTTGCTAATACCGCCATCCTTTAGAATTGCCACTTTTAAGCTGGATAATGAAGCGGCATCTGCTGGAATCTTCGCGGCGGATTCGATTTGCAGGCCTGATTCCTTTACAGCTGCTGAGATTTTATTTGCTGCCGCATCTGTGTAAAAATTGCCTTTCGAATCGCGTTTTATCGCCACTCCTTGTTGGAGTAAAGTATTTACTAGATTAACAGCTTGGACGGAGCTGTTCGGAATCAAGAACGGACCCTTTCCGGATACGGACCCTTGCTCCGAAATTTTGTTTACCTTGTTTGTCGTTACATCAACAGAACTTTGTGTAGGAATCGCCTCAAATCCCCAAAGCTCTGGCAGGCTCCATGCGGAAATATCGTACATAGCATTAATTGTATTGGTTATATCCTCGCCATCCCACAGCATCGTGTTTGCTAATCCGGCTTTTGCTTGGTCCATTTTTACAATAAATGTACCTTTCGGATATGATTTTCCATCCACTACAAATGCTTTTGGAGCTTGAACGACTTCAATATCGTTATTGATTAAATGATTAACGGCCTTATGTGTGACAGTTGGATCTTTCTCATCCACCGGAAGAATATAAGCTTTCGGGAAGAATCCATCCTTGTGGAAAGGGTGGTCAAAATTGATACCACGCTTAAACATTTCAATTTGGTCCGTAATCATCGCCTGCTTGTTTTCTGTCGCAAAATTAAGTGCACCAATGATGGCGTTGTACATCCAGCGTACGCCATTCCAATCATTTGTTGGTGTTTCTAATGTATGACCGTAAGCCCCATGATACATCGCGTACATTGGCGTAAAGATTGGCGGGTAGTCATCCCAGCCATCCTTGTCATTCCGCTGTGGAATATAAACGCCTTGCATATTTTTATATAGGGTGCTATCTGTAAATTTATCTTTTTCTTTCATAATGTTAGCTTCCATCGCCTCAGCCTGCTTGTAAGCCCACTTGTTGTACAGGTCATACTCGTAGTTTGGATTATGCGGCGGCGTACAAGGTTCAATTAATCCTTGTCGGTTTGGTGCGTAGTTTTTCACATATCCATGCGTATCAAGAAATACCATCGGGTTCCATTCTTTAATGAGATCAACGGTTTCTCTTGTTTCTGGCTGGGACTGGGTGATAAAATCACGGTTCAAGTCAATACCCTCGCCATTAAAACGGGTAGCATCCACACGTCCGTCGGGGTTTTGCACGACGTTGAAAATGAGGATGTTATTTTCTAGTATATTTTTCGTCTCTTGGTCATTCTCGGTGGCGAAGCGTTCAATTAGCTGCAGGATAGCATCCGTTCCCGCAAATTCTGTCCCATGGATGGAACCATTGATCATAATCGGCACTTTAAAGTCTGGATTATTAGCAATCCAATCTTGAGCTTTCCCTGGGTTTTTAAACATTTGTTTTCTCAGTGATTGAATTTTCCCAAACTTGCCATGAGAACCAGGATCAGCAATCGTTACAACATAAAGTGGATTTCCATCCGCTGATGTTCCGCGAACCTCCACTTTAATGCGATTTGATTGTTTCTCAATCGCTTTCAATTTTGAACCAATTTGCGAGAATTTCACAAAGTCATAGTTTTCACTATTAAACTTACTTCCATCCTGTTCTTCATATACATTAACGTTTGTCCATTTTGGTCCCTCAGCAAATCCCATCGTCCAAGGTACACTTGTTAACAACCCTACGGCCAAGAGGCCTGCTACCGTTTTCTTCTTTTTCATCATTAACCCCCACTTATGCATTTTTATTAATATTTACGCATTTTTATTAGTCCTGTTTATTTTAATAAGAAAACTAATAAAATACCATCCTACCTTTTTCCTAAACATTCAATAAAAAAAAGGAAGACATAGGAAAAAAGGAACAAAAAATCCACACACTTCCATTCTATGAACAAAATTCTTTATTATTACATTTAGAATAGGATTAACGGTGTCAGGCACCACAAAAAGACAATTGTCCACCTGTGGCGTACATACGTGAATAGTGCTTGATAACAAAGGTTATTTTGGTGGCAGTTTTTGCAGACTTTGAAGTACTAATCCTTTCAATGGCTGCACGACTATAAACCACTTTCCATAAGATACGTATAAGAACAGAGAAATAAACCTTTTAAATGGAAGGGAAAGATGTGGTGCTTCAATGAAAAAATCTCAGGATTATCACCATTCATTTCAAAACCTTCAGGAGAATGAAATGCCGTTTGAACGGGTCTTTGAACGGATTGTTGCATTCATGAAACGAAATCCAAGCGGGAACCATCGCTTAATGATTGGCACAGATTCCCAGGTCCATAAATCACAGACCATTTTTATCACTGGAATTGTGATTCAAAATAAAGGAAACGGAGTGTGGGCGTGCATAAGAAAAGTGATTGTGCCAAGAAGAATGACGCATTTACATGAGCGGATATCGCTTGAGCTATCGTTAACTGAGGAGATCGTTTCAATGTTCACGGACGAAAGAAAAAGTGAATTGATCAATATTGTTCTTCCCTATCTTTATCAAGGTGCAACCTTCACAATGGAGGGTCATATCGATATCGGTGCAGGGAAACGAAATAAAACAAGGGAATTTGTAAAAGAGATGGTAACAAGGATCGAATCCATGGGTGTCGAACCGATAATCAAACCGAACGCCTTCGTCGCCTCAAGCTATGCGAACCGTTACACAAAATAAGGGTGTCAGGCACCATGTGAAATTTTCACATGGTGCCTGACACCCTTTCCTTCATTTATAATGCGTCTTCTATTTCTTTAGCCATTACTTTCATGGATTTTAAGCCGCCGCCGCTTAGGTACCAAGCGTCTGCGTCTAGGTAGACGATCTTATCATTTTTATATGCTGCTGTTTTCTTTACTAGTTCGTTTTCAATGATTTCTTTTGCGCCGACTTCTCCGCCTACGGCTGCTGCGCGGTCAATGACAAATAATACGTCTGGATTTTTCTCCATAATGTATTCAAAAGTTACGCTTTGACCATGAGTAGAAACTTCAATTTTCTTATCGGCAGCGCCGAATCCAAATACATCATGAATGATTCCAAAGCGGGAGCTTGGTCCATAGGCACTTACTTTTCCTTCATTCGCCAACAGAATAAGCCCTTTTTGATCGAGTCCAGACGCCTTTTGATTTACCTTTTCAACGGTCGCTTTAATGTCTTCTAATTCACTGGCCACCTTGTCTTCTTTTCCAAAAATTTTGCCTACTAACTTCATATTTTTCTCAAAAGAGTCCATATAGTTTGTATAATCAATCTCCACATATACCGTTGGTGCAATCTCTGCAAATTGATCATATAATTCCGCTTGACGTGTCGAGATAAAAATAACATCTGGTTTCAAAGCATGAACTGCTTCAAAATCCGGCTCTTTTAAGCTCCCGACATTCGTATATTTTTTATCGGCATATTTTTTCAAATAGGCTGGAACCGTTGCTTGTGGGACACCGGTGACATCGATACCTAACTCGTCTAGGGTATCTAAGATACCAAAATCAAATACAACCACTTTCTGAGGGTTTTTTCCAACTACCGCCTCTCCGTATTTATGCTTAATAGTCATTTTCTCTGCTGTTTCCTTTGTATCCGTTGAAGCCGTTTTCGACTTGCCTTCCTCTTTTGAAGCACCCCCACAGGCAGCTAATACGAAAATCACGCTAAAAATCAATCCTAGTAAACTCCACTTTCTCATCATCAATCCCTCTTTCTATTATGAATTAAAATAAACACAGATTCTGCAGTTATTCATTTCTCGAATCGGTATATCCATATCGTAAATCTCGCTTAACGCCTCCGACTGAATAATCTCCTCTGTCGGTCCGTCCTTCACGACCTTGCCATCCTTCATCGCGACAATCCGGTCCGAATAAACCGAAGCAAAGTTAATATCATGTAGCACAATGACGACGGTTTTTCCCAGTTCATCCACTAACCGGCGTAATATTTTCATAATTTGAACAGAGTGCTTCATATCCAAATTATTCAGCGGTTCATCCAGCAAAATGTAGTCAGTATCCTGGGCAATCACCATCGCGATAAAGGCCCGCTGCCGCTGACCGCCAGATAACTCATCCAAAAAGCTGTCCTGCATTTCGGTTAGGTGCATATATTCGAGCGATTGCTCGACCATTCGTTCATCTTCATCCGTTAACCGTCCCTTCGAGTAGGGAAAGCGCCCAAAGGAAACAAGCTCGCGAATCGTCAGGCGGACATTCATGTAATTCGACTGCTTTAAGATTGAAACCCTCTTAGCTAATTCCTGTGACTTCATACTGCGAACATCCGTGTTATTGACAAGCACTTCGCCCGTATCAGCATCAAGCAGCCGGCTGACCATCGACAATAGTGTTGATTTCCCCGCGCCATTCGGTCCAATAAAGGAAGTAATTTTTCCAGGTTGAATATCCACCGAAACCTCTTCCACAACCGGTTTCTTCCCGTAAAACTTCGACAATGACCTCACTTGTATCATCCAGTCTTCCTCTCCTTTAATAATAAATAGATGAAATAGACACCGCCGATAAAGTTAATGATGACGCTCAATGTCGTCGAAAACGTAAAGACCCGTTCGACCACCCATTGCCCGCCGACAAGAGCGATTATACTCATGACAACGGAACCGCTAATGAGCACCCTGTGTTTGTGTGTTTTAAAAAATTGGTACGACAGGTTGGCAACAATTAAGCCAAAAAAAGTAATTGGACCAACTAATGCCGTCGAAATCGAAATGAAAATCGCCACAATTACCAGCATTTTTTTCACAATCGCATCATAGGGAACGCCTAGATTTATCGCCATCTCCCGGCCAAGCGATAACACATCAAGATATTTTAAATAACGCCAAGCATAAATCGTCACAAGCCCAATGATGACAAGGGCAAGCCACACTAAATCACCATTAATATTATTAAAACTAGCAAACATCCGGTCTTGGACAATCTGAAACTCATTTGGGTCAATCAGCACTTGGAAAAACGTCGAAATACTTGAGAAAAAGGTTCCCACGATGATCCCAACCAGCAATAAGAAATAAATCGACTGTCCGCCTTTTTTAAATAAAAACCGATATAACAATAGAGCAAATACAACCATCACAATTGCAGAAAGAAGAAAATTCACTTGTTTATTGACAACTATCATGTGACCGGAACCGAGGAAGAATATAATCAATGTTTGTAATAACAGGTATAGGGAATCCAGCCCCATTATGCTCGGGGTTAAAATTCGATTATGGGTGATCGTCTGAAAAACAACGGTGGCATAGGCGATGGTAAATCCTGTTATCACCATTGCCATCACTTTTATTGCTCTTCTTGGCAGCGCATAATCAAAACTGCCATTTAAATCATGAAATAAGTAGAGGGCACAGCAACCCGCCGCTATCAAGGCGAGACTAGCCATTTTCATCGAATTACGCATATGCTTTCCTCCTAAAAAGAAGGATTAAGAAAATCCCGCTGCCAATAACTCCAACCATGAGACTAATCGAAATCTCATAAGGGTAGATGATGACACGCCCCAAAATATCACAAACCAGCAAAAAGATGGCTCCTGCGAGGGCAGTATGGGGTAATGTTTTTTGTAAATGATCCCCTTTGAAGATCGAGATGATATTCGGAATGATTAAGCCAAGAAATGGGATAATTCCCACGGTTAAAACAACTGTTGTCGTAATCAAGGCGACCAATATCAGCCCGATATTCACAACCCGGCGGTAGCCAAGACCCAAATTTTTCGAAAAGTCCTCGCCCATTCCTGCTACGGTAAAACGGTTTGCATATAAATAGGCTATAATTAAGATTGGAATACTTATGTATAGCAACTCATAGCGACCTTTTATAATCATCGAAAAATCACCCTGCAGCCACGCCGACATATTTTGAATGACATCAGCACGATAAGCGAAAAAGGTTGCCACAGAGGACAAAATATTTCCAAACATCAGCCCGACCAGCGGAATAAAAATCGCATCTTTAAACTTAATCCGGTCGAGAATCTGCATAAATAAGAATGTTCCGCCAAGCGCAAACAGGAATGCAACCACCATTTTCTCAAGCATCGATGCGTTTGCAAACAACAACATTGCCACAAGGATTCCAAGCCGAGTAGCATCCAAGGTTCCTGCTGTTGTCGGTGAGACGAATTTGTTCCGGCTGAGCTGCTGCATAATCAAACCAGCAATGCTCATTCCCGCCCCGGCCAGTAATATCGCAACAAGTCGCGGCATGCGGCTGATAAGGAAAATTTGCGTTTCTTCCGATTGAAAATCTAATAGGTCCAATGGTGATAGACTGCTTACCCCAACAAACAAAGAAATCCCTGATAAAATAAGTAACACAACTAGTAAATATCGTTTCTTCATGACTGTCTCCAATATTTCTATTTTTCCAGCATCATAGATGAAATTGAAAATCATTATCACTTGCTTATTAACTTGATTATACCATTGAGAAATTTTACGTCAACGGTTAATTGAGAATTTCTATCAATTGTAAAGGGGGAAGAAATTCAAATCAAAAGCGGCACCACCAAAAAATGTTACACCTTATAAACGCCAAAAATGATGCGGAACTTTCCCTTTTCCACAATCAAGAAAGTGGTTGCCTACCTTCCAACTTCCCCCTTATACTTAAGTGGAAAAATTTGGTTATTAGGAGAAACCGTATGTTTTCAAACCTTCAATTTTTAGAAACGGCACAGCAGGCAGAGTATTTGACACGCGAACTTATCAAGCTGAAAAGCTATAACGGAACGGATGGGGAAAATGAGAAGGCACAGTATTTATTGGATGTAATTCACTCGTTCCCATATTTCCAACAACATCGGAAGCAAGCTTGGACAAAAACGATTGAACACGACGAGCTCCAGCGTAAAAATGTCTTTGCCTTTGTCAAAGCGGCAAACGGAACGGAAAAGACAATCATTTACCATGCTCATTTCGATACAGTGGGAACTGAAGATTTTGGCGCTTTGCAGCCTATCTCCCATGATACCGATGCACTCCAAACCTACTTTGCAGGCTATAGCGCCGATAAGGATGTCCAACAGGATGCCTTGTCAGGTGAGTGGCTGTTCGGGAGAGGATCGCTTGATATGCAAAGCGGCATTGCTGTTCACCTCGTCAATCTCCTTTATTTTTCAAGACATCCTGAAGAATTAAGCGGGAATTTACTAGTGTTGTTTAATCCCGACGAAGAAAGCCAGCACGCGGGGATTCGCAGCGCACTAACCGAGTTTAAGAGATTAAAAGAAGAATACTCCTTGGAATTTACGGCTGCGATTAATGACGATTTCATTACGCCTTTATATGGCGGGGACGAAAATAAATACATTTATACAGGTGTGGCCGGAAAGCTGCTCCCGTGCTTTTATATTTTCGGCAGAGAGGCGCATGTCGGTGATAGTGTTTCCGCCATCGATCCCACCATTATTGCCTCTGCCCTCAATCTCGAAATTGCCCAAAACCTTGGGCTTGTTGAAAATATCGAAGGTGAACTGGTCCTGCCTCCTAGTTGTTTGTTTCTAAGGGATGATAAAAAAAGCTACGATGTCCAGACAGCCATAAGCAGTAAGTTATATTTTAATTACTTTGTTTACGAAAAATCACCAAAGCAGGTTATGAACGATCTGCTCGGAATAACGAAGCAGATCTGCACGGAACAGGCTGAAAGACAGAAAAATACCTATCTGCAATTCTGTAATGTAAACGCTCTCCCAGCTAAACAGCTAGATTGGACAATGGAGGTCACTAGCTTAGAGGATTATATTCATTATCTGAACGAATTGAACTTACATCCAGATGTGACCATTCAGGAAACATACAAAAAGTTTAACCGCGATGACCATGATGACCGGATGCTGGCATTCCACATCGTCGAGGCACTGCAAAACCTCGATCCGGAGAAAAAGCCGCGTGTGATTGTATTTTATGCCCCGCCTTTCCTGCCCTCCAACCATATGGAAGAGGACAATCGGATTTACTCAAAGGTGCAGGCAGAATTAGAAAAAGAAGCCTTACTCGTAAACGAACAATTTCAATTAAAGAAATACTTTCCTTATTTATCAGATGGAAGTTTTATGACCTTTAATGGGTCAGAAGCGGAAATGCTTTCTTTGAAAAATAACTTTCCCGCTATGGATCAGTTGTTTCCGTTACCGCTCGAGGCGATGAAGGAACTGAACATCCCGGCTATTAATATTGGGGTTTATGGAAAAAACGGGCACAATTGGACCGAGCGCGTCTACAAGCCTTATAGCTTCGGAGTATTGCCTAGACTGATTCGAAACGTGACAAAAAGTTTACTAGCCGATTAAATTTAGTAAGCAAGGGACTGATCTCATTAAGGGGATGAGTCCCTTTTCCATGCTTCAACAAAATCATTATTTTTCCAGCACATATTGGACTTCCTGCGCATCATAAATTGAGCAATAGGAGGTGAAGGGAGTGAAAAAAGCGTTAATATCCATTGTTTTTCCGATGATTTTTTTATTGGCAGGATGCTTTGGCGGCGACCCAGTGAAAGACGACCTACTTAACTATGCGAACAAAGAAATGAAACAGGCTGCGAAATTGGAAGCGGCTGCTGTCTCTGCCTATGAGGGGATTTCGGGGGCAAACTTTAAGGATGATCAAACGATGTACGATGCTTTAACGAAAGTGGTCCTTCCGAATTATACTGAATTAATTAGAGAGCTTAACTCGGTTTCAATCAAAACGGATGAGGTAAAGGCAATCCATGAGATTTTTATTAAGGGGGCTGAAATCCAGTTTAAAGCCCTTGAAAAAATTAAGCAGGCTATAGAAGATCAGGACTCTGCTCTAATTGAAGAGGCCAACGATATGTTGGCTGACGCCGAAAAACAATTTCTTGATTACAAAAATAAGCTGAATACACTGGCAAAGAAACATGATGTAAAAATTGAAGAATAGACTCCCAATCCGCTTAATTTAATGAAAGGCTGTGTTAAAGAACATTGTTGATTTTGAACACAATGTTGATTGGAGTGGAAGGCGCGAGACTCCTGCGGGAGCAGCGGGACAGGTGAGACCCCGCAGGCGCTTTAGCGCCGAGGAGGCTCACCGCCCGCCCCGCGAACCGCTCGCGCCTGGAACGGAAATCAGCATTCTCTTTTAACACAGCCTAATGAAAAAAAGGAACGTGGTCAAAACAAAAAACAATCCATCCTTTATCAGCCAAACAAGGGTGGATTATTTTTTTCCTTATTCTAAACTGGCTGTAGTAATATCAGACAACGGCCTATTTATTTGTTTACTTCCTTAATGGCGGTATTTCAAAATAGGTTACTACTCTCCATACCCATTCTAATGGCCCGAAGCGAAAGAAGCGCAGCCATACTAGGCTAAAAATTAGCTGGACCCCCAAAATGGCTAAACACAAATATAGCGATTGGATATAGGTAATATTGTTGAATAAATGCAGTACCTTCCCCGCGAGTAAAACGAAGGCAGTTTGTGAAACATAGTTTGTTAATGCCATTCGTCCGTAGCTTTTTAACGGTGATAATAATTTCTGGACAAGTGTGAATTGTAATAGCCAAATCAGGAGCCCCGCGTAAAAAGCCGAGACCATCGGACCGATGGTAATTCCGATGCTTAAAAAGCGCTTGGTATTCTGGAAGTTCGCATCCGATCCATCGCCGAAAACAATCGGAGCATATTGATACTGATAGATTAGGCCTATGATGCTTAAAACCAACATGATACTCGTAAAAATCGCAATTTTATTACGGCTTTTAGCCAGTTGCTCGAACACATGAAATTGCCCTGCGGCAATTCCCAATAACATAAGCGGAAGAACCATAAAGAGTTTGAAAGAAAAGATGCCCAAAACAATTAACATCGCAATGCCAAAGATTAGATTGACCATTTTATTACCTTTGTAAAATGGCATAATTAAGATGCCGCAAACAGCATAAATCGTTAGCGCTTCACCCGGAAGGTATTGGACATGGACATATCCGATGATAAATAAGGCAATCATCCGCCTTAGAAATAAAACGTATCCATTCCTTCCTTTCGCCTCCGCCCGAGTGATAAACATATAAAACCCAACCCCAAACAAAAAGGTAAAAATCGTATAAAAGCGCCCTTCCACAAACAAATATAGGAACCTCCAGTAAGACGCATTTATGGTATGAGGCGCAGGCAGCGGCACAGACAACATTGGGATAATATTCACAAAAATAATGCCCATCAACGCAAATCCCCGCAAATAATCCAGCGTATCAATCCGTTTATCGAAATCCATAGCCCCCTCCTTATAACAATGCCATTAATGCAGTGCAGTTAATGTGGTTTCTGACACCCCAAACGCAAAGCGTCCACCCCAGGAGGACAAATGTCCACGAAGGGTGCCTGACACCAATATACGAGCGGTGCCTGACACCCCCTATGACACCCCCTAATATTCCAGCCGATAGATCAGAAAGCGCTCATTTGAATTATGTTCGTATAAAAATGGCAGGATGACTTCCCTCTTTAATTCAAATGATGTATCGTTCTCTAGAAAATAAATATAATCCTCGGAAGGGTAATATAACACCATCTCAATTTCACGCTCACATGTTTCCACTGAAAGCAGGATGTTGTTTACGATTCTTCTAAACACTTGAATCGAAAACGGATTAAAGAAATAAAAGCGATTATCGCTTGCCTCAATCTCAAACTCTTCCGCCAAGCAGCAATAAAACTGAATGGAATCCCGACTGCTTTTCGTTCTCCTCACATAACTCCCGAGATTTTCGACGGCCGCCTGATAAAGGGTCTCATTCATTTCCACCCCGGTCACCGAAGCATGAAAGAAATAATGGATATAAAAGTTTAACCGCCCTTTCCCGCACCCAAAATCAACCACCCGATCACTGCTTTTCACGTGATAATGACGAAATAATTCCTCAAGCGCACTATATGGCGTCGGTTCAAAAGGATGATAATGCAACGACTGGCTGGAAGGACCCCCATGCAGGTCCCCGCTCGTTTTAATGTTCAATAATTTATCATAATAATATTCTTTCATCGCTTACACCTATTTAAGTAAATTTCTAACACTAGCTTCATTAAGATTAAACCATTTTTTGAAAAAAAGACATTTATATAGAGACTGCAGTCGATTTTTCCTGACTAACAGCCAAGAAAGAAGGAAAAAGTGGTATAATGTCGAAAGTCTATAAATATTGAAGAATGTGTAGAATCATTCCAATCAAATTCTTAATAATTAATCCTCTGTTTGGCAGAAAAAACTAGGAGCTGTTTTCAGGTGAAAATAAAAAAAATTCTCAATAACAATGCCGTTGTGGTTTCCGATAATAATCAAGAAAAGATTGCCATTGGCGCAGGAATTGCCTTTCAAAAAAGGAAAAATGATATGATTAACCCGGGAAAGATTGAGAAACTATTTGTCATGAAAGAAAATGAGAAATTTCAGAAGCTGCTACTCCAAATACCCGAAGAACATTTTGCCCTCTCAGAAGAAATTATCACTCACGCTGAAGAATCCCTAGGAGCCAAATTAAACGACCATATTCACATCGCCCTTACCGATCACTTATCATTTGCCATTGAACGGGTACGTGATGGAATTAAGCTGAAGAATAAGCTTTTACACGAAATAAAAATCCTCTATAAAAGAGAATATGATATCGGAATGTGGGCAATCCAGCATATCGAAAAAAAGACAAACATTAAAATGCCGGTTGATGAAGCGGCATTTATCGCACTTCATCTGCACACCGCTAACCTGCAAGGCGGTGATATGAAGCAAACACTAAGGCAAACTGCCATCATCGGGAGCATGGTTCAGACGATTAAGGACTCCTTAAACATTGAAATTGACGATGATGACCTTTCCTACCAGCGCTTAATAACTCATCTTCGTTTTGCCATTTCTCGAATCAGCAGTCCTGAGCCGAACACAATCGATGACGAGATGCTGAAAATGATCACCAATAAATTCCCTGCCGCCTATAACTGTGCAAAGAAAGTCGCCAACAGCCTATCGAAAAATTACGAGACTCTCCTGCCAGAGCATGAACTTGGATATTTAACCCTTCATATTGAAAGATTGCGAAAGCGATAAAAAACGCTTGGACCCAATTTGTGTCCAAGCGTTTTTTATCAATCACTTTTTATCTTTTCTTCCGGATTTTCATAATTTCATCAGCAACGAATTGTACGTTTGTTCCGACAATAACTTGAATACTTTCCGGTCCAACGATATTAATCCCTGGTACACCTGTCGCCTTAATTTTCTTTTGGTCGACGGCTTTCATGTCTTTTACTTCCATTCTTAGACGTGTGACACAATTGTCAACTGCAGTAACGTTCGCATCGCCGCCTAAGCCTTCATAAATTTGCGCTGCCATTACTGCAAATTTACTGTCACCTTTAGCAAGTGAAATTTCTTCTTCATCATCATCATCTTCTTCACGACCTGGAGTCATTAGATTGAATTTTGTAATGATGAAGCGGAATAAGAAGTAATAAATGACCGCAAACACTAGACCTTGAACAAGTAACATATATGGTTGATTAGCAATTGGTATTTTTAAACTTAACACAAAGTCAACAAATCCGGCACTAAAGCCAAAACCGGCAGTCCAGTGGAACGCTGCAGCAATTGCTAAAGAAAGACCTGTTAACACAGCATGAACAAGATAAAGCATTGGAGCAACAAACATAAACGCAAATTCAATTGGTTCCGTTACCCCAGTAAAGAAGGCAGCGAATCCGGCCGCTAACATCAACGATGCCACTTGTTTTTTCTTCCTCGTTTTTGCTGTATGAACCATCGCTAACGCGGCTGCAGGCAAGCCAAACATCATCACAGGGAAGAATCCAGCTTGATACATCCCTGTAACACCTTTTTCCCCTTTACTTGCCCAGAAGTTTTTAATATCATCAATTCCGGCAACATCAAACCAGAACACGGAGTTCAAGGCATGGTGCAGCCCTGTAGGAATTAATAGTCGGTTGAAGAAGCCATAAAGGCCTGCACCGAAAGCACCTAACTTACTAATTCCTGTACCGAAAGAAACTAAACCTGTAAAAATGGCAGGCCATACAAAGAACAATACAACTGAAGCAACAATCATTGAAACCGCTGTCATAATTGGCACTAAGCGTTTGCCGCTAAAGAAGGCCAAGAAATCTGGTAACTTAACCTGACTAAATCGGTTGTACATGATCGATGCAACAATACCTGAGAGAATACCGACGAAGGCATTTCCGATTTTGCCAAAAGCTGGGTCAACTTTTGCTACATCAATTCCTTGCAGCATCGCTACTGAATCTTTTGAAAGCAAGGTTGTTACAACTAAGAAGGCAACCAAACCACTAAGTGCGGCGGAGCCATCCCGTTCTTTTGCCATCCCAAGTGCAATACCGACAGCAAAGAGAATGGGAATATTGTCAATAATGGAACCGCCGGCTTTAATTAAGAACGAAGCAACAGGACTGTCAGCTCCCCAACCTGAAGGGTCGATCCAATAACCAATACCCATTAAAATGGCGGCAGCCGGTAATACGGCTACAGGCAGCATCAACGAGCGGCCAAGTCTTTGAAAATACTTCTTCATCTTATTACCTCCAATTAATTTTGATAAAACTACTAAACATCCGAAAATACGACCAATGAAAATAAATGATTTCGGCAAAAATTTGACGTATAGCAGCCCTGTTTAAATATTACCTTTTTTACCAATCACCTCCTTAAGGCATACTTTTAAAAAAGTGAAGTGCTGCCAGTCGAGAGCAGCCCTTCACTGCACACACATTACTTAACGGCTGCAGTAAACAGAACCGTCTTGCCGGCAGTACCTTCCTTTTCCTCGGTGAAAACATATTGCTTTTTGCCTTCTTCACTGTTGGTAATCACAACCGGCGTAACTGTGCTTTTGGCATTTGTACTAATATATTCCCAGTCAACCTCCATTAGTAGCTGTCCGGCTGAAACCTTGTCCCCGTCTTTAACGGCAACATTGAAGCCCTTTCCTTCCAAAGCAACGGTTTCCAAGCCAACATGAATGAGAATTTCTGTACCATCGTCGGCACGGAGACCAACTGCATGCTTAGTTGCTGCCACAAGAATAACGGTTCCCTTTACTGGGGAAACAATATCTCCTGCTGACGGTACCACAGCCAGCCCATCTCCCATCATCTTTTGACTGAAAACAGGATCTGGAACCTCCTCAAGCGGAATGATCTTGCCACTTACTGGTGTGTAAAATTCAACTGGTTCTTTTTTGAAAAAGTTAAAACGCATATCAATTACTCCTTTGTTTTTTGATTATGTTTCCCAAAGATGCTAAAAAACAACAAAAAAGGCATGGAGGTACAAATAAACGGATTTAGCATCCATTCATTTTTACCACCATGCCTGATCGTATCAGTAACATGTGATCAATATTAAACTGCACAACTTAATCATACCACTAATTCCTAATAAAACAATATGTAAGCGGTAACATTTTTTATGATTTTACACCAACAGAAGAAAAAAAGAGCGCCGGTTCACCCGCACTCATCAAATATTCCCCCGATTTGGGCATGTTTCAGACAAACGGAAAAAGGCAGCACAAGGCTTGCTGCCTTAATTTAAAGCGTGGAAAAAAATCCCCTTATTAAATAATTAAGGGGATTTGGGATCCTACAAACTCCCAACCGTAAACGTCGTTTCAGCAACAGCATCATACCCGCTGCCATAGAAATAAACGAATTTGTACGCTCCGCCCTCTTTGTATCTTGCCGGATAACTGTTCTTTTTTGGATCATATGTGAATTTACATGTTCCGTCGGTGACATTCGTGTACATCCACCAAATGGACGCTGTTTTCCCTGGATTTTCACCTACTTCATATAGACCAATCCAATCGCCATTAGGGACTCTAACATTTTCTACAACAACATCTACTTTATCATCGATTCCATTTAACGTTTCTTTAGATAGGGTTATAGCTGGCCCTTGTGATGTTTTCCCCATCACCTTCAAAAAGTTTTGACTTTCATTGCCGAATGCATCAATAGCATGGACCTTCATCTCGTAAAACGTATTCGACTTCAATCCATTGATTGGCAAGGTAAGCGGATTCGGGATTGGATCCTTGTAAAACTCGGAAAAGGCGAGCATTTCCTTCTCTTCTTTCCCTGTTTCAACATTAATCGCACTTATTTTGTAATCATGAACAAGCAGGTCATCTTTCGCTTGCGTGAACATGACGGCAAGACCGGAAGCCGCTGTTTTGTCATGAACGATTGAAATCAACGCGTCATTCGTGAAAAATGGTGCTTTTTTGTCTCGGTCTTCGGTATATTTAAATTTATTTTTCTTAGCAGGATAGTTGAGTTCAAATGGCTCGCCTGTCCAATCATTGTTATGAATATCGCGCCGCTTCAATATTACTTTGTTTTTATGTACTTCAACAATTAATGCTTGGTTTAGAACATCTGCCCCCTCCGGCACTTCCCCTTGAATCCTGCCACTGTCAAGCCACAAATAGGCCCCTGTCGAGGTTCCAATCGATGTAAAATCCTTTTGATGAATGATTCTAGGATCATCTAACGGATAATGGGTATGACCGGAAAAAGAAATGACTTGCGGATAAGCTTTTAAGGTATCGTAAAAAAGGTCTCTATTTTTCGAAAAGCCCCATTCACTTCCATAAATTGTCCCTTTAATCGGCTGGTGATGGAAAACAAAAATCGGTTTATCCGGATCATCGGCATTTGCTTGCTTGATCTGTTCCGCTAACCAGCCAATTTGATTAACAGAAAAAGTTCCTTCCGTTACTCCATCTTCAGTACCAAGGATAATAAAATGATAGCCTTTTATTACCCGATGGTAGTAGATTGATTCCATTCCAGATTTATCTAGGAATAGCTTTTGAGCATTAGGAACCGATAATCCATTCCAGTAATCATGATTTCCGATGGCAAACATCGAAACAGCTTTAGTTTGTTTTCTGGCATTATAAGCGGTGAAAAACTTATCGTATTCTGATGCATAACCGTTATCCGTCAGATCACCAACCACCACAAAGGCATCCTGCTTCGGAACTTCTTGATTCAATTGTTCCAGCGTAGTGACAAACTTATCCAAGTTAAAATTATTACTCGATTGTATATGTACATCGCTAATCACCGGAAAAACTAAATCTGGTTTATTTCCATTTGAGTTCATGATGGAGGAACTTGATACAGCACTAACCGGCAGTCCGCCTGTTAGTGAGCTTACAAGAGATGCTCCAACGGCAACCCCCACCATCTTCGTTGTCTTCTGTAAAAAGACGCGTCGATCCATCCCCTCATTAAAAGGGTCCTTAGGTCCCTGTATACCTTCATCGTTTATGATTTTTTTGTCTGTCATTAATCTTACTCCTTCCTTTTAAAACTGAAGGGGTGGCCATTCACCTGCTATTTCATACCTTTCATTCTTTATAAAAAATAGCATCTTTATTCCTTCAGTAAATCAGTTTAAAGAGTAATTCGACATTTTACGACTAAACACCTTCAATATATGAATATATTTTTAAATTTAATATTCATTTTTTGAATTAACTATCCGATCCATTTTCCAAACAAAAAAAGCACCTGATTCTTTAAGAAATCAGGCACTCTTTCAAATACAGATTATTTTTGCCGCTCATTACCGCTCTCCTTGAAGGTTGTCCCGAAGGCTCGTTAAAAATGCGCTTTTGGAACAGCCTCTACTACCTTGCATCAATTTGTTGTTGAATATCCCCAAGGATTCTTTCGAGCGATGTCACGACACCCTTATCATCTTTGTAACTAATATGCCTTGGCCGGAAATGAACAGGGGAATCCAAACCGGCAGCAGCAGCTATTCGAAAGAGCCCCTTTCTTAGGGTGACAAGATAATTCACCACACGGTATTTTTTTTCGTCAATCACAAGTGCCTTTTGAAGGTCAGGGTCAGTTGTTGTAACCCCGACAGGACAGGCATTGGAATTACATTTCAATGTTTGAATACACCCAACCGTAATCATAAAACCGCGGGCGATATTGACTAGATCCGCCCCCATAGCGAGAGCAATCGCAATTCGGTCAGGGGTGAACAGTTTACCTGAAGCAATGATTTTCACGCGATCGCGGACCCCATATTTTTGCAGTGTGGAGACCAAAATGGGAAGAGCAGATTTAATCGGTAAGCCGACACTATCAATCAGTTCTTGATAGGATGCTCCAGTCCCCCCTTCACCACCATCAACGGTTATAAAGTCTGGTCCTTTGCCCGTTTCCTTCATATATTTAGCTAAATCTTCGACGCTATCATTGCCGCCGACCACAATCTTCATTCCTACCGGTTTGCCAGTATGATTGCGGATTTTATCGATAAACTCACACATCGAGGAAACATCGCTAAACTGGTGAAACCTGTTCGGGCTATCAACAGATTTATACGGTTCCACTTTACGAATTTCGGCAATTTCCGGTGTGACCTTTTCGCCGTCAATATGGCCGCCGCGAGCTTTGGCGCCTTGGGCAAGTTTCAGTTCAAATGCCTTTATTTGCGGAATTTCGCTTTTTCTTTTTAGCTCATCCCAATCCACTTCACCATTTTTATCACGGATACCAAACAGGGCGGGGCCAATCTGCATGATGATATCAACCCCACCCTCTAAGTGGTAAGGAGATAGCCCCCCTTCCCCGGTATTCATCCAGGTACCCTTTGCTAAGGCTAATCCTTTCGATAATGCGGTAACCGCATTTTTCCCGAGTGCTCCATAACTCATCGCCGACATACCAATCAGACCATGGAGAACGAAAGGTTGTTTCGTATTCGGACCAATCACAACAGCATCATCATCTTGGAGTAAATAGGCAGGTGATTCCTCATCCTCCCACTTTTCCTCCCTTTGTGAAAAAAGCGGATCCTTCAATAATATGTATCTTTTGGTTTTGACCATTGTTTCGTTATCCATTTTGATTTCCTCTGTTAATTTTGGAAACATATCGTTTCGGACAAAAAGACCTTCTTCATCAAAATCACGTTTCGAGCCAAATGCCACAACATCACGCATATATTTAGCACCTTTTACAATATGTTCGTATTCATCTCTGGAAAACGGCTTCCCCTCCGTATCGCTGTTGAACCAATATTGCCGAAATTCCGGACCCACTTTTTCAAAAAAATAGCGAAAACGCCCTAATGCAGGGTAATTCCTTAAAATCGAGTGCCTCTTCTGATTGCGGTCAAACATGAACAAATAAGCAAGAAAAAGAACTAGGGCTAATAATACAAGGGCAATAAAGGTAAACAAGATGATGATTAAAACATCTGCGGTATTCATGAGAACCCCCTATAATAGAATTAATTTCATTCTAATGTAGACGAAATTGGTAATTTTTATACAACAGGGGATTTCTGACCAGGTTAAGCTGGATGGCGCGTGAATTTACCTTTCAAGGGTTAGATATTTTGAGTTCTAGTTCTCTTTTTAACAGGAGAATATCCTTAAACAAAAGAAGGCTTAGTCATTAGACTAAGCCCTCTTTTGTTTGTGTTTATTGATTAAAGGCGTTACGACCGCCGACAATTGGCAATGTTATTTCACTGCGAGTTGGTGTAATCGATATTTTTGTACCAGCATTTGGACGTATAGTATAGTCATAATCACTGGCGATGAGAACAATACCGATTCGGTGTCCCGCCTTAAATACATAGTCCTTCGGCTGCATGTCCCATTCAAAGGTGTAGTCTCTGCCCGGCACAAGAGATTCGGAACGATCTGCTGAATGAAGATTTTGCGGATCGACCCAGCCGCGCGATACAATGACAGGATTGGAACTACTGTAGTCAACAAGCAAAGCTGTTAGGTTTGCAACAGGACGGTCAATGCTTGCTCGAATACTTAATTTAGGCGTCCCGCTCAACCGAGCCTCACCAGTTAATTCAGGCGTCACATAAGCCAACCGGTTTGAAGAATTTAACTCTGGATTTGCTATAAGTGTATTTGCCTTTTTCATAGGATCATCAATGATTGTTTGCGTATTATGCGGTTGGTTAGGAACAGGATTTAGATGTAATGACCCTAAATCATTTCCCATGCCTGTTAAATGAAGCGTTGTAGCTACTGCTCCTGGTGCCGGCCAGCTTGCTTCCTTGCTCCAAGTTTTATCCTCACGCTGGATGTCAACGGCAGGCTCCTTCATTATCCCATTTTCAATTCCATACAGATAATAGTCAAACCATTTATTTTGTGTCTGTGGCCAATTATTCCCTGAAGGACTTGAATGCGCTCCCTGATGGAGCCACAATTTACGAGGGACATTGTTTTTTCCTAATGCTTCCCACCACTGCGCGAATTGTTTTGTCTTGACGTTCCAATCATTAAGACCATGAACGACGAGAACACTAGCCTTCACCTTTTTGGCATCCTTGACATAATCGCGGTGAGCCCAGAAGTCACTATAGTCACCAGTATCTCTGTCTTGAGCAGCTTTTAGCTCGGCAATAACATCCTTACATACTTGAGGATTTTTCCGCGTTAACACAGCTTCAGCCATGTTATCTGTGTCCTCACCTTGATAGCCGCCCGGGGCAATGACAGCTCCATTAGCACGATAGTAGTCGTACCAACTGCTAATTGCCGCAACCGGAATAATTGTTTTCAGTCCATCCACACCGGTTGCCGCTACCGCATTTGGCAATGTTCCGTTGTATGATGTACCTGTCATTCCCACATTCCCTGTTGACCAATCAGCCGAAATCTCTTTTCCATCCTCGGAATATGCTTTAGCCCTGCCGTTCAACCAATCAATAACTGCTTTTGTACCAAGAATTTCTCGTTCATCGCCAGTTGTTGGACACCCATCCGATTTGCCTGTCCCAATACTCTCCGCAAGAATAACTCCATAACCACGGGGAACATAGTAGTTACCTAAGGAACCAAGATTGGCTGCTTGTCCTTCTGCTAACGCAAATGGCTTGCCGCCACGTCCATTCCCGTTACCAGGGTGCTTAACTGGTATTAAGTCCACATCGACATTAAAAACTGGAACATCGAGGATTCCTGATCGGTAGGGACTCATTTCATAGATGACGGGAACTTTAATCCCAGGCTCTGTTTTAGGCCGGTATACTTTAATGGAGACCCGGTCACGCTTACCGTCTCTGTCACTGTCGACCTCTGTTTCAACGAACAAGTTTTCAATGATTGCTTCGTCGGTAGAGTAGATTGGTTTTGTCATCCCATTATCAAGTTCAATTTTTGTTGCCTCTGACGCTGTTTCCGGAATCAATCCATTTAGAGGAATCCCTTTCCACTCCTGGACCTTTTCTTTACCGTTTGACTTGGATGTAGTTACAGTTGCCTGATTTTGTTTACTTTCCGCATTTACTGTCCAAGTATCTACTCCTGCTACTAATGAAAGCGAAAGAACAGAGCACAAACTGATAGACAAGATTTTTTTCCTCACTACTTTTCCCCCTTTATGCATGATTTGAGACAGTTAACATCATCCTCTATTATATAACTGAATTTTTAAAAAGTTTGTAAAACTATAGCAAAGAAGTAAAATCAGGGGAAAAGTGCTATTTTTCGATCAAGCTTTATAACGAAAAAGTCCCACTTTTCTTTTTGTTGAAAAGCAGGACTTAAGCCATTTGGGCTATTTCAGTTAAACTTTCTAGTAATCCACCTTAATGAATCTACTTTAACTAAAAAAACCCTTTAACCTATAAATTAGATAGAATTGGTTTCGGCATTGGTTTATAATGATAGAGTTTTGGAATCTAGCATTTCACTGGACCTCATTACCATTACATAAAACTATATATAAGGAGCAATTACAATGTGGTTTGTTTTTTCACTTTTAACAACCTTTGCTTGGGGCTGGGCTGACCTATTTTATAAAAAAGGCACGGATAGCAATGATAAATTCAGCCATCTTAAAATTGTCATCATGGTCGGCTTGGTTATGGGTCTGCACGCAACGGCCTATTTGTTCATTAAAGGGCTGGCATTTAACCCTATCGATCTAGTAAAATACTTGCCTGTATCGGCCTTTTACATTTTATCAATGACGGTCGGTTATATTGGCTTACGTTATATCGAGCTCTCTATTGCCTCACCTGTGCAGAACTCTTCAGGAGCCATAACAGCTATTTTATTATTTATCTTTTTCCCGCACGAGCTGGGCATCGTTCACATAGCAGGTGTGGCCATTATTACCGCAGGTGTACTTGGTCTGGCTATTTTAGAAAAGAAAGCCGAATCAGCAGCTCTCAAACTCACAAACATTCAGATTGACAAAAAATATCAAATTGGTTTCCTGGCGATTACCTTCCCGATTATCTATTGTATTCTTGATGGACTCGGAACCTTTGCGGATGGAATTTATCTGGATGAGTTGAAACTCATTAGCGAGGATGCTGCCCTACTTGCATACGAATTTACCTTTTTTATTTGTGCCGTGCTGTCATTCATTTTCCTTAAAGTAATCAAAAAAGAAAAATTCCAGATTTTCAAAGAACGCGACAAAGGATATGCTGCTATCTTGGAAACAACAGGCCAGTTCTTCTATGTCTTCGCCATGGCAAAGAACGCCATTATCGCAGCACCGCTGATTGCGTCCTATAGCATATTTTCGATTATCTTATCAAGAATTTTCCTAAAAGAAAAACTGAGCAAACAGCACTATGCCGTGATAGTAATAGTCATCTTAGGAATCGCATTGCTCGGTTTCGCAGATGAACTATAGACTGTCCACCCCAGGCGGACAATTGTCCACGAGTGGTGCCTGACACCAATTATGAGAAAGGATAAACTTGCGGTGTGAAAGTTTATCCCTTCTTATTAGCCGATAAAAGCCCATCTCTAAGGATGGACTTTTTCGTGTTTATTTCGGTTATATTTTGCTCTCCACGGTAAATGTCGTTTCCGCGACAGCATCATAGCCGCTGCCATAGAAATATACGAGTTTATACGTTCCGCCTTCTTTGTATCGTGCAGGATAAGAATTATTTTTTGGATCATACGTGACTTTGAATGTACCATCAGTCACTTTTGTGTACATCCACCAAATCGAGGCTACACTTCCTGGCTTTTCACTCACTTCATAGAGACCAACCCAGTCCCCATTTGGAACTCTAACATGTTCGACAAATACATCTACTTTATCATCAGTTCCAGTTAATATATGTTTCGAAAGCGTTATTGCTGGGCCTTGTGATGTTTTGCCAAGCACTTTCAGTGAGTTGTGACTTTCATTTGCAAAGGCATCGAGAGCAAATACTTCAATTTCATAAAGAGTATTCGATTTTAAACCATTAATCGTTAGTGTTAATGGGTTAGGGATAGGATCCTTATAAAACTCAGAAAAGGCGAGAAATTCCTTCTCAACTTCTCCTGTTTCCACGTTCTTAGCCTTTAGCTTATAATCATGGACAAGCAAATTATCCTTTGCCTGGGTAAGCATGATCGCGAGACCTGCAGCTGCCGTTTTGTCATGAGCGATGGAAATCATCGCATCAGCTGTAAAGTAAGGGGCTTTTTTATCGCGATCGTCCGTGTATTTAAATTTATTTTGCTTAGCAGGGAAGCTGATTTCAAACGGCTCCCCCGTCCAATCATTGTTATGAATATCGCGGCGCTTAATCAATACCTTGTTATGGTGTACCTCGACAATCAGCGCCTGATTCAAGATATCTGCTCCCTCCGGTACTTCCCCCTGAATCCTTCCCGTTTCCAGCCATAAATAAGCACCCGTTGAGGTTCCAATCGAGGTGAAATCCTTTTGATGGATGATTCTTGGATCATCTAACGGATAATGGGTATGACCGGAAAAAGAAATGACCTGTGGATAGGGTTTCAAAGTATCATAGAACAGATCTCTATTTTTTTTAAAGCCCCATTCACTTCCATAAATTGTTCCTTTGATAGGCTGATGATGGAAAACAAAAATAGGTTTATGCGAGTCTTCAGCTGCCGCCTCTCTGAGATGTTCGGCCAGCCAGCCAATTTGCCGCTCTGAAAACGTTCCCTCTGTTACTCCATCCTCCGTCCCAAGGATAATAAAATGATAGCCTTTAATCACTTTATGGTAGTAGATCGATTCCATCCCCGATTTCTCGAGGAATAGGTTTTGAGCATTGGCAACCGATAAGCCATTCCAGTAATCATGATTCCCGATGGCAAACATCGAAACAGCTTGTGTTTGTTTTTTAGAATTATAGACATTGAAAAATTTATCATACTCTACCGTATAGCCGTTATCCGTTAAATCGCCGACTACGACAAAAGCATCTTGTTTGGGAGCAGCCAGATTTAATTGCTCTAATGTCGTGACAAACTTGTCCAACGTTTGATTGTCGCTTGACTTAATATGTACATCACTAATAACCGGAAAAACTAAATCCGGGTTGTTTCCATTGGAATTCAACACCGACGAACTGGATATGGCACTGACAGGCAAACCCGTTAATGAGTTTACTAGTGTTGCGCCCACAGCAGCGCCGACAACCATCGTTGTCTTTTGCAAAAAAGCGCGGCGATTCATTTCCTTAGGATGGTTCGGTGTTACTTCTTCGCCAATAATTTTATCTTTCATTATTCTTGCTCCTTTCTATTCTATGCTGAAAGATATCAAGTTCCTTCAGCAGGGTTAACTAATAGAGCTTCAATGATGAATTTAATTTCATTTTTCGAACATTTCCATTATAAAACAATTCATATTTTGAATCTATTAAATTATTTCTCTTTTATTAATACGATACATATGATTCATTGAGGTATTGTTAAGCTCGGGTAGTAATTATGTAAAAATTTCAGCGACTATATGAATCTTCGTGATAGAATCATTAATACTACATTTATGAGTAGTCGGAATTTTTATAAAATTTTTTAATTTCTTGACAGTTTGATTGCGCTTCGTTATTATTTCTTCCTATAAAACATATCGGGATTATAAAATAACACTGATGATAAACTAACAGGTAACAAGGAGGGAAATCGTGCTTAATTTATTCGTCAAAACAGAAATTCAACAGACATGGTTACAAAAATTGCATCAGAAAGAAGCTATTTTTAAAAGTAAATCGGCAGAAATTGATGAATTGGCATCTTTTCCAAAAGAAAATATTCAGGATTTAGTGGAGATGGGCTATACAAGTATTACCCTTCCAGCTGCTTTCGGCGGAGACGATTTAAAAGTCTATGATATGGTCCTCCTTCAAGAAACACTAGCAAGCTTCGATGGAGCTACCGCTCTTTCGATTGGCTGGAATCTTGGGGTCGTCGGGGAGATTTTTGAAAGAAAACTTTGGGAACCTGAGAAATTGAATTTATTTGCAAAAGAAGTTCTTAATGGGGCACTAGTAAACCGCTCCGTAAGTGAAGCGCAAACAGGCAGTCCAACTAGAGGCGGACGTCCTGGGACAACAGCTGTCAAGAAGGATGGAGCATGGGTGATAACAGGACGGAAAACTTTTACGACCATGTCGCCGGTCTTAACATATTTTCTAACCTCAGCTTGGATTGAAGAAAAGCAAAAGGTAGGCTTCTTTCTCCTGCATAAGGATTTAGAAGGACTAACGATTGATGAGACCTGGGATGTTATTTCCATGCGGGGTACAGGAAGCCATGATCTTGTCCTGCAAAATGTCACGGTTGATGATACACAGCTTGTTGAGCTTCCGGAACTGCCGCGCGGTGGCAAACTAAATGGCTGGATCCTTCACATTCCTGCTTGTTATCTAGGTATTGCCCAAGCGGCACGCGATTACGCTGTCCATTTTGCCAATCACCATGCACCAAATAGTCTAAATGGACCAATTAGCCAATTACCAAATGTCCAACAACTGTTAGGGGAAATTGATCTAGAGTTAATTAGAGCGAGACATCTTATCTATAGCGTTGCAACGGCTTATGATGACGAAGCGCGCCGAGAATACCTTGAAAATGAGCTGGGGGTTGTCAAGCATACGGTTACAAATTCGGCGATAACAATAGTTGATAAAGCGATGAGGATTGTCGGGGCAAAAAGTCTTCAACGCACAAATCCCCTGCAGCGGTACTACCGCGATGTAAGGGCAGGGCTGCACAATCCGCCAATGGATGATATGACGATAAAAAAATTAGCATTGTCTGCAATTAAACAATAAAGCGGAAAAATAAAGGGATCAGATCGCCAGCACTATAATCCTTTAGTGCGCCGGGGGTCTGATCCCTTTAAATTTAGATGAAGCGTTTCTATTTAAGCATAGTCGCTTTAAGGAATTCTATTGTACGTTCTTCCTTCGGATGATCAAAGAATTCTGATGGTCTATCTTTTTCAACTATTTTGCCATCATCCATGTAAACAATCCAATCGGCAACCTCACGGGCGAAGCCCATTTCATGGGTCACAACCACCATAGTCATTCCTTCATCAGCAAGCTCCTTCATGGTCGCTAACACCTCTCCTACTAGCTCAGGATCAAGGGCTGATGTCGGCTCATCAAAAAGCAGAATATCCGGCTTCATAGCAAGTGATCTTGCAATCGCAACACGCTGTTTTTGCCCACCGGACAATTTGCTCGGATAAACATCCGCCTTATCCTCGAGGCCCACCTTTCGAAGAAGCTCCATAGCTTCTTCAGTCGCCTGAGTCTTAGAAAGTTTCTTAACTACGGTCGGTGCTTCAATGATATTTTCAAGAACTGTTTTATGTGGAAAGAGGTTGAAATGTTGAAAGACCATCCCAACCGTTTGACGGACATCGTTAAGGTTATGGGTATTTGGTGATACCTTTTCCCCGCGGATAAAAATCCCTCCATTGTCCTTTTTCTCCAGAAAGTTAAGACATCTTAGTAATGTACTCTTACCAGAACCCGAGGCACCGACAAGGCAAACAACCTCACTTTCGTAGACAGACATATCAATATCCTTTAACACATGCAATTTCCCAAAAGATTTATTTAAGTTTTCTGTTCGAATCATTTCTCGTGCACTCACTATCTTAATCCTCCTATCGATCACTGACTGCTAATTTCTTTTCAAACATGCTCACTGCCATCGTTAACAATGCAACTAACACAAGATAATAAATGGCAACAATTAGCAAGTAGGTCATTTCATCAAAATTATTGGATCCTAGCGTCGTCGAAACATTAAACAATTCATTCATAGAAATAAAGGCTGCAAGCGATGAATCTTTTAGACCAATAATAAATTGGTTGCCAAGGGGAGGCAGTGCCCTCCTGAAGGCCTGCGGTAGAATAATGCGACGTATCGTAACACCTCTAGTCATTCCAAGGGAACGGCCCGCTTCCATTTGCCCTTTATCAACCGACTGAATTGTTCCGCGGAAGATTTCTGCAATATAGGCACCGTTATGAAATGCAAGCGCAAGAGCAGCTGCCCAAAAATCGGGAATAAGAAATATGCCGCTGAAGCCAAAATACAGAATGAAAATCTGGACAATAAGCGGCGTTCCACGCACAAAGAATACATAAGCATTTGAAACATATTCAAGTATTTTAATCCTCGAAATTTTTAACAGTGCAAAGAACAATCCAAATATAATTCCAATCAAAATAGAAACTAAAGTAAGCTTTAAGGTTAAAAACATTGCATCAATGAAAAGTCCCTTACTGCTGTTCAATATATGAAAAAAATGTGAAAAACTTGGCAAACTCACGACTTCCTTTCTGTCTGGTTATCAATCTATTATTCTGGTTTTTTCGTTATATCCTCATCGAAATACTTATTGCTGATTCGGGCTAGTGTGCCATTGTCACGAAGCTTTTGAAGTGCATCATTTATTCGCTTAAGGAGCTCGGGATTGTCCTTTGGAACAACAATCGCCTGCTCGCTTCGCTCAATTAGCTGCTCCCCTTTAATTTCATAACCTTCCATCTTTGCACTTTTCCCAGTTACAAAATCGGTAATAACAGCATCATGCCGCCCAATGCTAAGCGCCTTTAACGCCGTAATATCACTATCGTACATTTTAAGATTGCTCGTATATTTTTTGGCAGCCTCTGCATAGGTGGACCCTTTCGCTACGGCCACTTCTTTCCCTTTTAAGTCTTCTACTGTTTTAATTTTGCTGTCAGGCCTTGTAAAGATTTGTGGTCCTGAGTAGTAGTACGGAGTGGAAAAGGCAACTTGTTTGGCACGAGCGGGGTTGATGGTGAGGCTGGCAACGGCTGCATCTGCTCTGCCTGTTTTGATACCCTCTATGAGCCCTTTGAATTTCATTCTCTTCTGGATTGGTTCAAGCCCCAGTTCCTTTCCGACAGCGTTCCCTACCTCGATATCGAAACCTGTCATCGATAGGTCATCATTCAGATAGCTAAAGGGTTTAAATTCACCAGAAGCTGCAAAAGTAAATTTTTCCTTGTCTATCAGCTTGGTTCCATCTGAAAGCTGGTCTTTTTGGGCACAGGCAGTCAGCATACTAATCATAAACAAGCTAAATAGCAAACATATGTATGGTCTTCTCATGCTTGATTTTTTCTCCTCTCTTTTTTATGCGATACTGTTATTTACCCATAACTTATGAGTTTTAATCACATGGGGGAAAAAGCCGTAAAACCCAGTATTGTAATGGTTCCTTTTGAAGCTAGGCATTCTCGATGTCGAATTTATCTATTCTTATATAATGAAAAAAAGCCCTCTTAGGGCTCGTTAATGAATGAAGAGTTGCAGGTGATCTGTAAGTCTTCTATTTTCATATAAATTCAAAACCATCTTAAAATGAAAAATGTGCCGTCTTGTCATTGATGCACTTCAAAGTGATAGAAAAAAAAGACCATAAGAAGAGTACCGGGTTCATGAAAAATCATTGGATATTTATGTTAATAAAAGATTATGAAATGATGTACTTAAAGTAAAGGTCAGGTTCGTTCAAGAACAGCTTTGTCCTTTTAAAAGTACAAGAAGAATAATAGTGTATACGTCAGCATATTATTATTCCAAGGTTTAATTGCGGAGGAGGTCGAAATTTTGGAGACACCATTTTTTCGTCGAGCATCTGAGGACAACACAATTTTGTTTTTAGGAAACAAAGCTACCGTCTTAGTTAGCGGAGATGATACAAAAGGCAAGTATGCGACAATTTTAACTGAGGAAAGAAAAGGGTTTGAACCACCACCACACACTCATACGAGAGAAGATGAAACTATTTATGTACTTGAAGGTCAAATAACTTACTACGTAGATGATACTGTTATTCACGCTGCTCCAGGAACGTATGTATATGCTCCTAAAGGGATTAAGCATACCTTTAAAGTTAACACGGAAACAGCAAAAGTATTACTAACTGTTTATCCCGCTGGATTTGAGCAGTTTATTAACGAACTTAGTGAGCCTGTCCCAGAACAATTACCTCCTGCTCCAGATGGTCCACCTAGCCCTGAAGCAATTCAAACCTTGACCACGATTGCTGCGAAATATGGGATAGAAATGAAGTAAAGATTGTTGTAGCGTACAAATGGTTTCAATGGAAATAAAAAGCCTTGTATAGAGGTTACTCCCATTCAAATGAAATGGGAGTTTTTATATAAATGCTTTATACCTCTCCCAAATAACTGCGAATGACATTGGGAATGATAATTTTTCCGTTATTGCTGTATTTTTTAAATAAATCGGTAAAGGCAGAAACAAAGGGCTCATACTCCTTGTCGGTCTTTTTCGGAGCATAAGAAGCAGATAAGTACCTACCCAAAAACCCTGCAAAGTCAAATTCCAAATCATTGCGAAAACGGCGAAAGTCATATTTTCCATCTTTATAAAACTGTTTAAATACGTCTTCGGTTTCCTCTATTCCGCCACTAAAACCTTTAAAATTAGGGCAATATCTTTGACATATCTCCGCACTTTCTTTGTTTAAAACACTTGATCCATCCCGACTATTCCATACGAGGGCAACTTTCGCATTTGGCTTTAATATCCGTTGACATTCCTGTTTAAACTTTTCTTTATCGAACCAGTGAAATGCCTGTGCTGCGGTTACTAAATCAACACTTTGATCATCTAAAGTGGTGTGTTCTGCAGCCGCGTTCACCGAAATAAAACGGCCATTCTGTTTCAACGCAAGTTCTGCTTTCCTTCTCATATCATCATTGGGTTCCACCCCGAAGACAGTTAAGCCGCTTTCAAGTAATTGCCCACTTAATATCCCAGTACCTGATCCGATATCTGCCACGACATTTCCTTCATTTAAGCTAGTTGCGGTAAGTAAATATTCGATATATTCATGTGTATAGCCAGGACGATGCTTTGCATACACCTCTGCCTTATCCGTAAATTTTTCCGTCGATTTCATACAATCACCCTTTCTCTACTATTATACAGAAGGAAAATTTTAACTTTCACTTATAACTATATTATCAGATAATTTTAATATATAAAACAAAGGGCCCGACCCCCGGCACGGAAACGCTTTAGTCTGCCGGGGGTCTGACCCTAAAAATATTTACTTCTGATACTTCGATAACTTCGATGAAATACTTCCTGTCTTTCTTTCCTGCGGTCTAGCCTTCAGGTTGGAAGCCCAAGATATTCGCGACTCATATTTCTGAGTATATTCTTTATTAACTAAGTTCTGTAACCGGTCCTTGTTCTTTTCGAGCGATTCTTCAATTGCCAGCATTCGCCGTGCTGGAAACGGGAGCCCCGCTAAGATTGTCGTTATCGTAGGATCAGCTTCAGAGATATAGGTTCCTTCGAACAATTCCAGCGGTTCTCCCACCCTTTCAAAAACCGCAGGGACATTAATGAGTTTAGCCATTTTCTCTGACCCTTCATAGATTAAACCTGCGCGAATGACACCTGTTGATTCCACCGGACAAAAGATTGAGTTCGCCCAAGATTGTTGTATTTTACTAGCAACGTCTGACGTCGTCTTGGCATCTGTTAATGTTGCTGATGAGATAATCGTTACTCCTCTTGTACAGAGGATATTCATCAGGTCTGTTTCATCGAAGTTTCCATAAACAGAACTCTTTTTCGTTACTTGGAGCACATTATTAATTGCTTCCATAACTTGATGATTAGTAGAAAGGTAGATTTGATGTTTACTGGATTGCGGGTTCAACTTTCGCATCTGATCATTGTCGACTAGGAACACTGATGAGAGCGAGTCTATTTTGGAAAGCTCCTCGATGCACTCGGCAGCATTGATTCGGTTACCTGCTAACACGTTACGGTCAGGCACAATTGCAATCGCACCAATGTTGACTCCAGGGAGTTGGTCTAAAAACAGGTCAATTAATAACGGACTCATACCTGATCCGGTGCCTCCGTCGGTAGAAAAAGCCACTAGCAAAAGCTTTATATTCTTAAAGGAACGATGAACAAAGTCAATGATCTCGCGATAATTTTCATTAACCGCCCTTAATCCAATTGATCGATCCTGCCCGGCACCATTATACCCTGGAACAAAATATTTCTTTTCTACCTTCGTGTTCACTAAGCCATCGCGCTGATTCGTGTTGATAAGCGCTGTTTGAAAACCCATAGTTGATGCTATCTCAGCAATATTCCCGCCTGCCTGGCCTACGCCTAAAATCCCAATAGATTTCATCAGATCGCCTCCTTCTCTTTCTAAAATAATACTCATGATTTATAAAATTAGACTTTTTCATTTATAAATGCATGAAATTAGTTAGAGGGGACAGGCTCCTTGTCCCAATCACCGGCCGAGAAATGGGGCGATTTACATAAGTAATACATTTCGATTCAATGTTAGTTTTACAAAGGGATTTAGAGTTTTGCTTTATTTTGTCACCCTTCACATGGTGATGACAACTTTTCCTTGTGCGTGCCCTGCTTCAAAATACTTGAAAGCTTCGGGAACCTCACTCAACTTATAACGTCTATCAATAACAGGTTTTACTTTGCCAGCTTCAAGGAGTTCTTTCACATATAACAGATCTTTTTGGTTTGCTCTTTGTAAAAGGCTGCCCATTTTCTTTCTTCCGGTCATTGAAATCCAAGGTCCAAGGGTCATAGTTTGGAATAATTGAGCGCCAGAACCCCCGACGTGAACAAAAACCCCATTGGGACTTAATGCACCCTTATAGGCTGAAATCGGGTGAGATCCATTTGCACCTAGAATCAGGTCATAACGCTGCGTTTTTTTAGTAAAATCCTCTTTTGTATAATCAATGGCATGGTCAGCACCAATCGATCGCACAATTTCTAAATTTCTCGTGCTGCACACACCTGTTACCTCTGCCCCGAATGATTTGGCAATTTGTACCGCGAAAGTCCCCACACCTCCAGAAGCACCATTTATCAAAACCTTTTGCCCCGACTGAATCTTGCCTTTATCCCGTAGACCCTGCAGCGCTGTTACTGACGCCATCGGTACCGCTGCAGCTTCCTCAAATGACATATTGGCTGGTTTAAGTGCTAATGCATTTTCGGGAACAGCTACATATTCGGCAAACCCTCCCCAACCAGACCTGGATAGGTCTCCGAACACCTCATCGTCTGGTCGGAACTGTTTAACGTTTTTGCCAACCGCCTCAACCCTGCCTGCTATGTCCCCACCTGGTATGGAGTATTTTGGTTTTAGAAGCCCAAACGCAAAGCGGGCTACGAACGGTTTCCCTCGCAAAAGAACCAAATTACCGAAATTTACCGATGCTGCGTGAACTTTTACCAGTACTTGATTGTCCTCAGGAATAGGTTTTTCGACCTCATTTAATTCAAGAACATCAGGTGAACCATATTTGTTAGAAACTATAGCTTTCAAAACTCCCCCTCCTCATTTCATTCGGTTTGTCCAATTTACCCTCCAACAATTAAAAATTAGTACTAAAAACCTATGAAAGAGTCCCTATTCAAAAAGATATTCATGTAAAAAATATTTTTGCACTAATAAGTCATAAAACCTTCCAATATTATTTGTGACAAATTTCTCTTAATGAGGCTTTTAAAAAAAGGGAAAATAAATAAAGAAAAACCGCGCCTGTCTTTTGGACAATGCAACGGTTTCCGTTTTTCTTAATGTAAGGTCATGGTTTAAGGGGTGACAGATCTGCTGCCTCGATGATTCAATTGCTTTTTAATACAATTTTAGCGACCATTTCAACATGTTTTCTTCACTTTTTATGCAGCTCATTCCATTGCTTAACCATACGCTTCGGTGCCGCACGTAAATAGGCTTCTTGAATTAAATCGGTCAATTCATCCCAGTCTTCCGCATGCGGATTTTGAATCGATACCCAGCCGTGCTGTCCTATGTAAGGAGTTTTGAAGAAATACTCCTTCTGCAGCAGCAATTCTTGTGTTTCCCGATCTGACTTGAACGATAAGCTGAATCCTTTGTCGCTTTCACCTGAAATCACGAATGATTTTCCATTGATTTTAAAAGTATTGTGACCGAAACCATCGATATGTTCAACAGCTTCGGGCATTGCCAGACAGATATTGCGTAAGTTTTCAAGCATGCCTTCCGTTTCTTGTAATTTCATGTTTTTAAGCACCTATCATAGAGTCTATTTTGCATTCACATCGGGTTGGTGAATTCCGAATATATTGCCTTCGGTATCGATATAATACCCTTGCCACGCCATTCCAGGTAAAGCATATTTGGACATTGCGACCTTGCCGCCATTCTCAATGATTTTTGCTTCCGTTAAATCGTAATCTTCCACTCCCATTGTACAAGCAAATCCATTTAAAGCTTGGTTCGGTTCCGGCGGAGCACTTTGCCGCTGCATCAAAGCACCATTGATTCCAAGTTCATTTTCATCTCCAGTCACTGCTCCAAAGTAAGGCATTCCTGCATACTCGCTCCAATCTTGAAATGACCATCCAAATACCTCTCCATAAAACTTCTTGGCCCGTTCCATGTCACTCACATGAATTTCGAAATGAACTAATCTTCCCATAATTACCTCCTATTTTTTCAAAAAATAACTACTTCCTTAAATCATTATTAACCTCTATACATAATTAAAGTACTTAATTCGACTAATAAAATAAAATTCCTCCCTCAAATATTTCGAAATACAGAATTACTCTATTTGTTTATTCATTTTCTCCAGACATATCGTGACCCTTTGCATCAAAAGCTGTTACTTTTATTGGCAAGTTTACTTTAGTTTTATGGAAAGTAACATACCAAAACCACAAGTTATCACGAATGAAAAATCTGTTTGGTTGTATATCATCTTCACTATTTATGATGATGGTCTTTACCTCGTAAGGGGTTTTACGCTGCTTTCTGATTAGTAGTAGAATCGAGAGAAATATGAGCATGAAAGATGTTTTGACTACAGCAATGAACTTGGCTCCAGATCACTAGATCATGAAAAATTAAATAAGGGGTAGGATTTCCCCTACCCCCTCAATCAATACGAACTTTCACTATCCTGCCCCTATAGTTTAAAGTTCTTCACAATCTCTTCTGTAGCTGAACCTTCTAGTGGGTTTAGGCTTCTGGTTTCTCTTTTCCCATTGAGTCAAATAATTGTGTGGATGATAAGGCATTGAATGGTAAAGTTACATTGTGTTTAAGCCCTTCGTTGTAAGTCGCTTTTAAGTCTTTAAGTAAAACAGCCAAGGCGGTGTCTGCTGTCCATTCAGAGACATCGCTCCAATTTCTAACTACCCAGCTATCACCTGTACTTACCTTTAATAAGTTTAATAACTCTTCTTCAGGTAAGTTATAGTGTTTTCCTAATTTAAGTCCTTCAGCTAGAGCATTCATGTTAATACCTAGAATCATATTATTAACTAATTTTGCTACTTGGCTGTTGCCTGGTTCGCCACCATAGTAGAATGTATTGGATCCAATCGCATCAAAGTAGGCCATAAAAGATTTCACGATGTCTTCTGAACCTGATGTCATAATCGATAATGTTCCAGCTTGAGCACCTGAGGCACCACCGCTTACCGCAGCGCTAATTAATCTTAAATCACTTTCTTCTTCAACTTTTTTGCCTAATTCATTCATTGCATCAGGGTCAAGTGTACTCATAACAATAATTGTTTTATTTTTAGGTTGTGCAGATAATAAACCGCCCTCACCAAAAATAACTTCAATATTTTGGGCATAGTCCCGAACCATTGAGATAATCGCTTCGTCAGCTTGTTCCGCCACTTCTTTTAAGGTCTCTACCATTGTTATTCCTGCAGCTTCTGCCTTCTCATAAACACCTTTAAAGGCATCATAACCGATTACCTCAAAACCAGCTTTCTTTAAATTAACTGCCATAGGGAAGCCCATCGTTCCTAATCCTATAAATCCAATTTTTTTACTCATGATCTTACTCCTATAATTTAAATTTAATTCACATATTGTTCACATTTAGTATACATCGCATACTTATATGAGTAAAATGAATAATAGGAATAAAACATATGTATATTTTTCATAGATTGGAGATTGCATTTATGGACATACGTCACCTCACTTACTTTATAGAAGTAGCCAAATACAAAAGTTTTACCAAGGCTTCCCAATCCCTCCACTTGTCACAGTCTACTCTAAGTAAAGTAGTCAAAAGTTTGGAAGAAGAATTAAATGTAGAACTGATTGACCGGTCCACAAAGAACATTGAATTAACGGAAGCAGGCGAAATCGTTTTAGCAGAAGGGGAAATGATAATAGAATCGATAAATGATTTATCTGACCACCTATATGATTTAATGAACTTAAAAAAAGGAAAAATAAAAATCGGCATACCGCCAATCATTGGCTTTTTATTTTTCCCAAAAATCATTAAAGGATTCAATACTCTTTATCCAGATATCAAAATAAAACTGTTTGAATATGGAACAATTAGGGTTGAACAAGAAGTCAGAGATGGGCTATTAGATCTTGGCGTGGTTATTCTACCGGTGAATGAAGAAGAGTTTGATGTTGTTCCCTTTGTTAATGAAGAACTGATGCTCTTCGTCCATGCTTCCCACCCATTAGCGCAGAGAGAACAAGTTGAAATGAAAGAATTGCGAAATGAAACCTTCATTCTATTTAAGAAAGGCTTTGCTCTACATGATCTAATTATTCAAGAGTGTCTACAAGCAGGGTTTAGCCCTGAAATTGCTTACGAAAGCTTTGAGTGGGATTTTATGACTGGAATGATCGGTGAAAACTTAGGGATTTCTATTTTTCCAAAACCTATTGAAAAAAAAGTCAATCAAGATTTAATCAAGACGATTCCTATCGTCAATCCAACTCTCCCTTGGAAATTAGGATTTATTTCGAAAAAAAAGAAATACGCTTCACCTGCAGTCCGTGAATTTATCCAGTATATTTCAGCTGAATTACCCCCTGAATCATGAAATTAAGGAATACATGATATGCATTATATATATTTTACGAATAGTTGAAACTGCATTATAGTTATTTCTGTCAACTACAAATGACATTTTAGGGGGAAATAACATGGAAAAAACGCGTTACCAAAAAGGTGTAGATATTATAAATGAGATTACTGTAACAGATAACAAGGAAATTGGAACACACATGGATATTGTAGCCGCATTTAAAGACATTGCACCTGATTTAGAGAGCTTTATTGTTGAATTTGCTTTTGGAGATATTTATTCACGAGAGGGCTTAACTAAACATCAACAAACGATGGCCACAATCGCTTCTCTTGTCACTCTAGGTACGGAGCCGCAATTAGAATTGCATATCAACGTAGGAATTACAATTGGATTAACACCAAAAGAAATTGTTGGAACGATCGTGCACTTGATTCCTTATACAGGCTTCCCTAAGGTCTTGAATGCTCTAAAGATAGTAAAAAGAGTTTTTGCTCAAAGAAATGTAAAAATTGACGATTTAGCAATGCAATCAAATTAATAAAACCGCTAACATGCCTTAAACGACTACCTGCTAAAGTAGGTGGATTGGGACATAAAATGTCGGCGACTAAAGTCATCTTAAAGCTCTCAAGTTTAACCCAAAATAAATTTTTCGACATATTCAGTCTTCAATCCTGAATATGTCGTTTTTTTATTCATTGACTTGATTAGCTATATCTACATAGTTGGATTCAGCTAAATTCGCTTGAAGTTCGGCTTCGGAAAGAAAGTTTTGAATGAGTGTAAAAATCGTGCCATGCTTGTTCAAGCGAGATCCTAACGACCTAGTTATTTTTTCAATCTATATCTTGCATTACAAGATACCGAATGATATGATGCTTTTAGTACCTTGCAATGCAAGAGTAATAAAGAGGTGATCACTGTTTGTCTACTACACAAATGTTAAAGGGTATTATTGATGGATGCCTATTAGCCATCATCCATGAGAAAGAAGTTTATGGCTATGAACTTGCGGAAAAACTTGAGCAATATGGCTTTGATTCCTTTAGTGAAGGGACGATTTATCCCCTTCTGATGCGGATGCAAAAGGAGGAGTTGGTTTCGTCTACCTTAAAAAAATCCACAGCAGGTCCAAAGCGGAAGTATTATACACTCACACAAAAAGGCGAGGAAGAATTGCAGCAATTTATTGCCAGATGGGAGAAGCTTCAAAGTAACGTAAACCATTGTTTACGAAAGCAACGAACATAATTCATATGAAGGGGATGGAATGAGAATGAAGCAAGGTTTATCTAAAAAAAGCCAAACATTTTTGGAAAACTTACGCCTATATCTATTTTCTAATGGTAAAGATGAAAAGGAAATACATACAATTGTTGAAGAATTAGAAGACCATTTAATGGAGGCTGAAGCGAGAGGAAAAACAGTCGATCATATTGTCGGTGAATCACCAAAACAATATATGATGCAGTTATCAAATGAAATGACTACAGACACAAAAACTTGGGTTAAATATATCATCATGATCCTATTTGGAGCTCTCTCCTATTCCATTTTAACGAATGCTGTTAAAGGGCAGCTATCCTACTCCCTGCTTGAAATTCTTGGTTCAATTATGATTAGCTTGATTTTTATCATTGCAATAAGAAGTCTTTTTAAATATGTTGCTGCAAATAGCTTATCAAAAAAGAAAGAATTTGCGCTTTTTTATGTGGTTGGGCTTTTACCGATAGCGTTATTTGTCGGATTATTTTATATCAATCGTCTAATTGAAACGCCAATATTCCATTTTGGCAGTATTGGAATCCTCTTAGCTGTGGTATTGACACTTGGCTTTTTAATTGGCATGTCTCTATGGACAAAGATATGGGTGATGCTGTTTATTTTGGCTTTACTCGTATTCCCAGATTTTCTTTTCCGTTACATCGATGTTGGTCCAGAAACACAATTAATCCTATCCACGATTATCACATTTGGCGGCATTGCCCTCTATTTATATGTCAATCACAAAATGAGCAAGCAGCAAACTAACTAAAAGCGGCAGCTTTGATTTCATACAACTAAATAACCTTAACTGTTATGAAAGATAATTAAAGGCTTGAGTGAAAAACTTTTTTCATTCAGCCTTTTTACTCCCTTATTCATACCTCTGTATCACAAATACCTACTTTATTTCATACACTATTCAAAAAAATGGGAGTTGTTTTTCATGGCAAAATGGATTAACGTATCGACGTCGAAGCATCAATTAAAACTGTTTGATGGAAATACGCTTTTAAAAACTTATCCTATTGCAGTTGGAAAAATATTGACCCCCTCACCTTCTGGGACTTACACGATCATCAATAAACAGCCTCATCCAGGCGGTCCTTTTGGAGTGCTATGGATGGGCTTGTCTAAACCGCATTACGGAATCCACGGAACCAATAACCCAGCGTCCATCGGTAAGAATGTCTCACATGGATGTATTAGAATGCTTAACCATGATGTTCTAGATTTATCATCTAGAGTTTCAATTGGCACCTCTGTTGTTATTCATAAATGAGTCTGTAAATCCCGCTCGCTTTATTACATAGTTGGCTCAAAGGACGACGTAAATGGATTCTACTTCGACTTTTTGACATATTTTCAGCGAAAAGACCTACGTAGACCTCTTCAGAGTGCCCGTGAAGCGAAAAAAACTCATGGTTCGGGCACTCTGAAAGGTTCACAGTGCCCATGGAAGCAAAAAAACTCATGGTACGGGCACTCTAAAAGGTTCACAGTGCCCATGGAAGCAAAAAAACTCATGGTACGGGCACTCTGAAAGGTTCACAGTGCCCATGGAAGCAAAAAAACTCATGGTACGGACACTCTGAAAGGTTCACAGTACCCACGGAAGTGAAAAAACGCATGGTTCGGGCACTCTGAGGGAATCGCTGAGCCCGAACAAGCGTAAAAAATCGCCCCCACGGAAACCCAAATTAGAGTAATTCAAAAGATTCTTTTACGACGGATTTGGCGGAAAATACGAAGTAACGTCAGAGCATCCATTCAATGATGACCTTCCTCAATGAATCCAATTAAAAATACCTACTTTTATGTCACCTTTGTTTACCCATATACCCACAGAATTACTATATAACTATGATTAAATCAATCTCACTGACAATTAAAAGAAGAAAGACCCAAAGACCTCAACTTAGTGGTCTTTTATGCGATGAAAATCCAGAAATGTTATACTTAATAATACTGTTATAAAAACAAGAGGTGGAAATGGCAATGATAAAGATCATTACAGACAGTTCGGCTGATCTGCCTAAGGAATTAATAGAGCAATATGATATCACGTTGGTCCCCTTGACAGTTACGATTGGGGAACACGATTATTTAGAAAAAGTCGATCTTACACCAAAAGAATTTTTTACAAAGATGTTTTCTTCAGATGTCCTCCCGAAGACATCCCAGCCCTCCCCTGCCTCATTTGCAGACGCGTTTACCAAATATGATGATTCAGACACTGATATTCTTTGCCTTACCATCTCCTCAGGGCTTAGTGGCACCTATCAATCAGCATGTATTGGAAAAGAATTATCCAATTCAAAGGTTACAGTATTTGATACTTTAGCAGGCTCATTAGGGCATGGTCTCCAGATTATCCGTGCGGCTGAACTTGCTGGTCAGGGACATACAATTGATGAAATCGTCGAAGAATTAATCGCTTATCGGGATAACATGAATATCCTTGTCCTTTTAGACACGTTAGAAAATATCGTAAAAGGCGGACGATTAAGTAAATTTCAAGGGTCACTTGCCAAAATTCTCAATATCAAGGTGATTTTAGAAAGAGTCTCCGGAGGCAAAGTAGAAATTCTTGAGAAAATACGAGGGAAAAAGAAGTTCCATAAGAGAGTTCTAGAAATCATTCAGGAAAGAGGAACTGATTTCTCTAACCTAACATTTGGAATCACACACACAGGAAATGTAGAAGATGCAGAGGCCATCAAACAAGAACTTATCGAGCGATTTCACCCAAAGGAAGTCATTATTAGTTATATGGGCGCTACAATGGGAACGTATGCCGGTAAAGATGGAATGATTATTTCTTTCTGATTTAATTGCCTGCCCCGAAGTTTATGTTGTAATCAAATGTTTGAATAAAACGATAGCTAAGAATGCTATTGATAAAATGAGAATCTAAAAACATAGTTGACAGCTAGGAAAAGTATGATTTATGATTAACATATAATAAAACAATGCTGATTGGAAAACCGAAGGCACTCATGACTCGTAAAATACTTACGGGCATAGTGCTCTTCGGTTTTTTTCATTAGGAGGATTAATTAGATGGCTTTTAGTTACGTCTCACATTTAGAATGTCCAAAATGCAATAAACAGTATCCTGAGAATGAAATTCAACAGCTTTGCATATGCGGTTCACCACTTTTAGTAGGTTATGACTTAGCAGCAGTAAAAGCTGAAATTTTAAAACATCAAATTGAAAATCGTCCAAATAGTTTATGGAGATACCATGAATTACTACCAGTGAAAGATGAAAAGGACATTGTAACACTTGGAGAAGGTATGACACCGCTTGAAAAGTTCAGAAGATTGGGAAGTGTATACAATTTAAAAAATCTTTACATTAAAGATGAAGGTATTATTCCTACCGGATCATTTAAAACGCGTGGGGCAAGCGTAGGGATTTCAAAAGCAAAAGAATTAGGTGTTAAGCAGCTGGCCATGCCGACAAACGGAAATGCAGGAGCAGCTTGGTCCCTTTATTCAGCAAAGGCAGGCATAGTAGCAACGATTGTCATGCCACTTGATGCGCCACTTATTACACGAAAAGAAGTTTATATTTCTGGCGGGGATTTATATTTAGTAAATGGCTTAATTAGTGATGCGGGAAAAATCGTTGGGCAGCTTGTTAAAGAAAAAGGTGTATATGATGCCTCCACATTAAAAGAACCTTATCGTATTGAGGGAAAGAAAACGATGGGCTATGAAATTGTTGAGCAATTCGGATGGGAAGTGCCAGAAGTTATTTTATATCCGACAGGTGGCGGCGTTGGCATAATAGGCATTTATAAAGCGCTTCTTGAGCTTCAAGAATTAGGCTGGATTGAACAAGGGAAACTTCCTCGTTTAGTCGCAGTTCAAGCAGAAGGCTGCGCACCGATTGTTGAAGCTTGGAAAAAAGGAGAAAAGGAATCTGCTTTCTTTGAAAACTCTGAAACTATTGCATTTGGTATAAATGTTCCAAAAGCTCTTGGCGACTTCTTAGTATTAGAGAGCTTATATGCAACAAAGGGTTGTGCTATAGCAATCTCTGAAGAGCAGCTACTTGAAGCACAACAGCAAGTTGCAAAACTGGAAGGAAACTTCATTTGCCCAGAAGGAGCAGCTACAATTGCAGCAGCACGAATTTTACGTGAGCAAGGCTGGATTTCAGAGGATGAACGTGTTGTATGTTTAAACACAGGTGCTGGCATTAAATATCCAGAAACAGTTGAAGTAACAGGCGTTCGAACGTTACAACCGAACGAATCCATACCTATCATTTCAAGAAGGTAGTTGATGAACAACATGAATTTCGATTGGAGTTATATTATCGAATCATTACCTTTTTATAAAAAGGCGTTGTGGCTAACAGTAAAATTAGGAGTAATTGGAATATTATTATCAATTATTGTCGGCATTATTTGTAGTGTCCTTCAATTTTATAAGGTAAAAATATTATCACAAATCATACAAGTATATTTGGAGCTCGCTAGGAACACCCCACTACTTATTCAACTATTTTTCCTTTACTATGGGTTGCCAAAAATGGGCATTACGCTAAGTGGAGAGCTTTGTGCCATCATTGGCCTTACCTTTTTAGGCGGTAGTTATATGGCTGAAGCATTCAGAGGTGGGATTGAAGCAGTTGCAAAATCGCAGATTGAATCAGGAAAAGCAGTTGGGTTAGGTAATTTGCAGCTTATGCGCTATGTTATTTTGCCACAAGCTTTTTCATACAGCGTACCAGCTTTTGGTGCGAACTGCATTTTCTTACTTAAAGAAACATCGATTTTCAGTGGAATTGCTATTTTAGAGTTAACAACAACAACAAAAAATTTAATGGGCATTTACTACAAAACGAATGAAGCGCTATTTATGTTAGTTATAGGGTACTTAATTATTTTATTGCCACTATCACTATTCTTAACGTGGCTTGAAAGGAGAGTACGCCATGCTGAATTCGGGCATTAATGTTTTATTTGAAGGAATTAACTTACAACGTTTACTATTGGGACTAGTTGTGACTTTTCGAGTTGCTGCGATTTCAATCATCATTTCTTGTATCGCTGGAACAATCATCGGTATTATTCGAACGTCTCAAAATAAACTGATTCAACTCATCTTCCGAATTTATTTAGAGCTTTTCCGCGTTATTCCGATTTTAGTTTGGTTATTTGTCCTGTATTACATCATACCAACTAACTTTGAAATTAATCTCGAAGCCGATATGGTTGCTCTAATCGTATTTAGTTTATGGGGAACTGCTGAAATGAGTGATATTGTACGTGGATCGCTAATTTCTCTTCCAAAACATCAACGAGAGTCCAGTAAAGCGTTAGGTTTGACGGTTATACAAATGTATCAATATGTATTAGTACCACAAGCCATTAAACGTTCCCTTCCAGGGACCATCAATTTAGTAACACGGATGATTAAAACAACATCGCTCCTTGCAATGATTGGAGTTATTGAAGTTATTAAGGTTGGACAACAAATAATTGAGGTAAGCAGTAAGGAAAGTCCAAGTGCAGCATTTTGGGTATATGGATTTATTTTTTTCCTCTACTTTGCCATTTGTTTTCCACTATCACGAATTTCAAAAAGGCTGGAACGTAAATGGGCTGTGTAAGGAGTTGAACTAATGAGTACACCATTTCTCCAAATTAAAGAGCTAAAAAAAACTTTTGGCGAAAAAATCATTCTAAACGGTATCAATTTAAATGTAGATAAAGGGAAGGTTATCGCTATTTTAGGACCTTCTGGCTGTGGGAAAAGTACATTTCTTCGTTGTTTAAATGGCTTGGAGGACATTCAAGGAGGAGACATTGTACTCGAAGGACAAAGCTTAACCGATAAAAATACGGTATGGCGTAAAGTTCGACAACGAGTTGGTATGGTGTTCCAAAGCTATGATTTATTTCCGAACTTAACAGTCATGGAAAATATATTGCTTTCCCCGCTTAAAGTACAAAAACGCGATCGAGAAGAAGCAACTAAACAAGCAAATGAACTTTTACAACGCGTTGGCTTGCTTGATCGTGCAAATGATTATCCAAGACAGCTTTCAGGTGGTCAAAAGCAACGTATTGCCATTGTAAGAGCACTTTGTACAAACCCGGAAATTATGTTATTTGACGAGGTAACCGCTTCTCTCGATCCAGAAATGGTTCGTGAGGTTTTAGATGTTATCGTACAACTGGCAGAGCAAGGGATGACAATGTTAATCGTTACTCACGAAATGAATTTTGCAAAGCTCGTAGCTGACGAAATTATATTTATGGATAACGGAAATATTCACGAAAAGTCGAGTGCTGAACAGTTTTTTGCTTCGCCCCAAACAGAACGGGCCCGACAATTTTTAAATATTATCCAATTTTAGGAGGAATTTTTGATGAAAAAACGGTTTATAGCATTTTTATTAACAGCCTTAACACTATTAGTATTAGCTGCTTGCGGTAATAGTGAAAGTGCTGGCAGCGACAATCCAACTGATTCAAGTGGTAAGCAAACATCATCGATAGATGCCATTAAAAAACGTGGTGTTGTTCGTGTAGCTGTATTCAGTGACAAACCACCATTTGGGTATGTGGATAAAAACGGTAAAAACCAAGGATATGATATTTTACTAGCTAAACGGATTGCAAAAGATTTATTAGGTGATGAATCAAAAGTTGAATACGTGTTAACAGAAGCACAAGCTCGTGTTGACTTATTAAAATCAGATAAAGTCGATTTCGTATTAGCAAACTTTACAGTAACAAAAGAACGTAAAGAACAAGTAGACTTTGCTAATCCATACATGAAAGTAGCAATTGGTCTAGTATCTCCTGACGATGCATTAGTGACAAACATTGATGCTTTAAAAGGTAAAAAAGTAATTGTAACAAAGGGGACAACTGCTGAATCGTATTTAATGAAAAATTATCCAGATATCGAGTTAGTGAAATATGACCAAAATACAGAAGCATTTGCAGCACTAAAAGATGGGCGTGGTGGTGCTTTAGCACAAGATAACGCTTTATTATTCGGGTGGGCCAATGAAAACAAAGGCTACAAAGTAGGCATTACTTCTGTTGGTGAGCTTGATTACATCGCACCAGCAGTAAAAAAAGGGAATACAGAGCTTTTAGAATGGTTAAACAAAGAACTTGAAACTTTAGGCAGTGAAGAATTCTTCCATAAAGCTTATGATGAAACATTAAAACCTGCATTTGGTGATAATATCAAAGCAGACGATGTAGTTGTGGAAGGCAAAGTAGAATAAGGCAAAAAATAACCTATGAAACTTTTCATAGGTTATTTTTTGGGAATACAATTTTCTCTATTTATCGCTTCCATTATTCCTAATAGCTTCCTGCAAATCATCCTGTACACTTACCTTTGCGAGAGGGACATTTGAGCGATAGGCTGCTCGGACAATGACATGTGCGGCCACAGGTGCAGTGAGAAATACAAAGAATATCCCCAAAAATAATCGAATACTAAAAAAACCATCTAACGCGAAAAAAAGAAAGGTTCCTACAAGCGTAAACAGAACGCCTATCGTTGACCCTTTTGAAAGTGCATGAGAACGGGTATAAATATCAGGGAGACGAATTAATCCAACTGCGCTTAAAAAGCTAAAGATTGTTCCAATCAGTATAAACAAAACAGCAACGTATTCACTCTGAATTATTACGCTCAATGACCACACCTCTTTCAATATATCGCGCAAAGGCAATTGTTCCAATAAAGGAAAGGATTCCAATTAATAAAATGACTTCAAAAAAACTAGTACTTCTTAAAAAAACAGAAAAAATTGCAACACCCGAAATTAAATTAATCCCTAAGGCATCCAGCGCTTGAATTCTATCTGGAGCAGTTGGCCCCTTTACTAAACGATAGATGGAAGCAAAAATAGCAAAACTAAGAAAAATTAATGAACAAATTAAAATTTCCTGTATCATCAGCGAGTCACCTTCTTAATAGCTTTTTCAAACTTAGCCTTTGATTGGAGTACTGCATTACTGGATTCAGGGATATCCAACGCATGTATATAAAACTTCTTGCTGTTTGAAGATACTTCTACTACTACAGATCCAGGGGTTAAGGTTAGCAGTAATGCGAGTAATGTAACCTCCATATCTCCTTCTAACTCAGTTTCCAAAGTGAAAATCCCTGGAGTAATATTAATTTTTGGACGAATAATCTGACGAATCACTAATATGCTTGATGTAAACAATTCATAAATAAACACGAAAAAAAGTTGAACGATAGCAAGTAATGTGACCAAATAGAATTGAGTAGGGAGATATCTACGCAATATATAAAGCACCAATAAACCAAATAGATAACCACTAAAGAATGTTAATACACTCCAATCATCCTGAAGAAACATCCAGATTACACCAATTAATAAATTCACTAATACTTGCATGGGCATTGGTACCACCCCTTTCCATATATCAAGATAACAATTTGTATCTATTGTGCCTGATTGCTGCCCAAGACTGCTTCAATATATTGGCTTGGATTCATTAAGCCTTCTACTGCAATATCAACGTAATCATGAATTCCTTCCGTACCTAATCCGAGCGCAATCGTTAATATGGTAAGGATTCCTATTGGTAACAATAACCCCTTCGTTGTCCCTTTCTCTTTCTCCTCTGTTAAGTCGGTATACCCCCAAAATCCATTAATAAATATTTTCATTATCGAATATAGGACCATGAGGCTGGTAATCAGTCCAATTCCACCCAACCAAAAGTAGCCAGCTTTAAAAGTGCCCTCTGATATGAAAATTTTCCCTAGAAAGCCGCTTAACGGCGGAATGCCAGACAAGGATAATGCTGCTATAAAAAACATCCAGCCTAGTCCCGGGTGTAATCGGATAAGTCCGCTGATTTCTTTTAGCTTACTCGTTCCAGTGAGGTGTACGATTGTTCCACCTAAAAGGAAAATCAGCGCCTTTATAATCATATCGTGAATCAAATAGTAAAGAGATCCCGTCATCCCTTCAGTTGTAAAGGATGCAACTCCCGCTAAAATAAATCCAACACCCACAATAACGTTATAAGTCAAAATTCTTTTTATATCCCAATATGCGACTGCCCCAATTGCTCCTAATAGCATTGTTACTGCAGCCAAAATCCCTATAAATAAATGGGTAACCTCTGGCTCATGATAAAAGACGAGTGTGAAAACTCTCATAATCGCATAGATTCCCACCTTTGTTAAAAGAGCAGCAAAAATAGCCGAAATCGCTGTTGGAGGGGCACTGTAGGAGCCAGGCAGCCAAAAGAATAGAAAAAGGCCTGCCTTTAAACTAAAAACAATTAAAAAGAGAAGGGCAACCGTAGTCATAAGACCCTCTTGTCCAACCTCAGCTACACGAAGCGAGAGGTGCGCAAAATTCAAGGTGCCAGTCATTGCATAAAGGAATGCGATAGCAACAAGAAAAAGAAAGGAAGAGATGATGTTAATCAATATATATTTAATTGATTCCCTGAGCTGAATTCTCGTGCTGCCTAGTGAAATCAAGACATAGGAGGCAACTAACATCACCTCGAAGAAAACAAATAAATTAAAAATATCTCCCGTGAGAAAGGATCCATTAACCCCTGTAATCAGAAACAAAAATAACGGGTAAAAGTAGTACGATTCTCTCTCTCTTCCAACAGAGTTAAAAGCAAATAATAAACAACAGAGTGAAACGATGCTCGTTACCAGAATCAGTATAGCTGAAAACATATCAGCCACCATACTAACCCCAAAGGGAGCTTCCCAGCCGCCTAAATGAAGGGTTTGAATTCCTTTTGAAGCAATTTGAATGATCAATAATAGTGTCGAAACGCAAATAGCTATTGTAGAAAAAACACTTAGAAATCTCTGTAATATTAAATTTTTCCTAAAGATCACCATTATCATTCCCGCTATAATTGGGATAATGATGGGCAAAATGACCAAATTATTCATTCTCAGTACCTCTCAGTTGCTCTGTATCATCCGTGCCCAACACTTTATAAGCACGATAACTCAGCACTAAAAAAAGAGCTGTTGTTGCAAAATTTATCACAATTGCTGTTAATAAAAGGGCTTGTGGTAATGAATCAGCATAGGTTAGATTCTTTATTCCAAGAAGCGGCGGGCCACCCTTTTTTAATCCCCCCATCGTGATAATCAGCAAATTGACGCCATGACCAAGGATGGATGTTCCCAAAATGATTCTTAGCAGGGTTTTTGTCAAAATCAAATAAGTTCCAATTGCAAATAGTATACCAACCAGGATAGACATTAACGTTTCCATTATCGATCATCACCTATACTCATAATGATCGTAATCGAGGTTCCAATAACGGCCAACCCTACCCCGATATCAAAAATCACCGCCGTTGCAAGTTCTGTTTTCCCAAAAATAGGGAGATTAAAATAACCGAACGTCTGTGTTAAAAATGGGGCATCTAAAAGAATCGCACCGACTCCCGTTAGAACAGCAATCAACACACCTACAGCAGCCAACACTTTAAAATCTAATGGTATATTTTTACGAACCGTTTCGATATCAAATGTTAGAAACAAGAGGATTATGGCTGATGCAAATGCCAGACCGCCGATAAATCCACCACCGGGGAAATGATGGCCAGAAAAAAAGAGGTTAATGGCAAACGTAAAAATGATAACGACTGCAACTTTTGTAACGCTTCGTATGATGACATCATTCGGCTCCTTCATTTCTATCCCTCCTTGGTCTAAGCTTAATTAATGTATAAACCCCTAGACCGGCAACAGTCAGCACAAGAATCTCCAGCATTGTATCAAACCCTCTAAAATCAACAAGGATTGCATTTACAATATTTTTTGCACCCGCCAGTTCATAAGAGTTTTCATAAAAACTTGAAATCGTTTCAAATAGGCGATTTCCGTTTGCAGCTAATGCTACGATTGTAACCAGCACACCAACACCGATAGAGATAAAAGCATTTACCGCCTTAAAACGTACACGACTAATCTCCTTCTTCATTTGCGGCAAATGATAAAAGCATAATAAGAACAGGGCCGTTGTAACCGTCTCAACTACCAGTTGCGTTAATGCCAAATCGGGAGCACGAAATAGAACAAAGAAAAAAGAAACGAGAAATCCAAGTGCTCCAACTGCAACAATGGCAGTCAGCCTCGTTTTTGAAAACATTACGGTTATTGCGGTAACAATCATCACAAACATTAACCCCAATTCAAAAAAATTGGCAGGTGCATCACTAGAGGGGTCAAAGGAAAAGCCATCAAACAACCACATCGCCCCGCCAACAACAAGTATGATAAACGAAAATATGTAGACTAAATAATCGCGGATAAACCCCGTCATATACCCCTCCGTTATCAACTTCGATGAACTTTCCATTTTCTCCAATCCAAGATTATACATATTATTTAACGTGAAATTGTCTGGGTATAAATGATAAATTCGATACCACTTTTTCAAATATATGTACAACAATGCGCCCAGTCCGATGACTCCAAAGGTCATAAATAACTCAGGATTCCAACCATGCCAAGCACTTATTTTTACATTTAATTCACCTGCTTCAGCGAGCGTTGGCAACACTGCATGCAGAGCAGGATTTAATAAATAATGGGAAAGAACATTTGGAAAAAAGAAAATAACAATAACAAGAGATCCAAGGATAAGTGGAGAAATTAACATCCCTATCGGAGCCTCATGCACGTCCCTACCTAATTTTTCAGGTTTATTCTTCCCTCTAAAGGTTTTAAAAACAAGAATCATGCTATAAACAAAAGTAAACACACTGGCAATCCATGCGATGACCGGTATAGCCATGCCTATAGCGTCTGCATTAAACACAGACATATTTGATACATTTAATACGGCAGTAAAAAACATCTCTTTACTTAAAAATCCATTAAATGGCGGAAGTCCAGCCATTGCAAAGCTTCCAATCACGGTTAGGGTAAAGGAAATTGGCATAAGGTGCATCAAGCCGCCTAACCTCCGAATATCTCGTGTTCCCGTCTCATGGTCAATAATACCGACGACCATAAACAAACAGCCTTTAAATGTGGAATGGTTAACTAAATGGAAGATCGCTGCAAATATTGCCACAGCATATACAGAGGAATCATTACCAACTCCGTAATACAAGGAAGCAGAACCTAAACCAAGAAGGCTCATGATTAATCCTAATTGACTAATGGTTGAGTATGCTAATAAAGCCTTAAGATCTGTTTGTCTTACTGCATTGACAGACCCATATAATAAGGTGATAATTCCTACTCCTGACACAAGCCAGAACCATTCAGCAGCACCTCCGAAAATCGGAGTCAGACGGGCAACTAAATAAATGCCTGCTTTTACCATTGTTGCCGAATGCAAATATGCACTTATTGGCGTAGGTGCCTCCATTGCATCTGGCAGCCAGATACTAAATGGAAATTGAGCTGACTTTGTAAATGCTCCGATTAATATTAATACCATTGCGGGAACAAACAATGAATGCGAAGGAATATCAGCTGTATTGCTTACCATTTCTCGAATACTATAAGTATCCGTAATCATAGAAAGCATGATGAAGCCTGCCAACATCGCCAGCCCGCCAAAAATCGTAATCAACATCGATTTTTGTGCACCATATCGTGATTTTTCACGTTCATACCAGTAGGCAATTAATAAGAAAGAAGATACACTTGTTGTTTCCCAAAAAACATATAGAACAACAATATTATCAGAAAATACTAGACCAAGCATAGCTCCCATAAATAACAGCAAATACACATAGAAATTATGCAGGGCTTCACGATGTTTAGACATATAGAAAATGGAATAGAGGATCACTAATGAACCAATTCCCGAAATCAATAGTCCGAATATCAAGCTTAACCCATCTATATGCGTCGTGAAGTTAATATTGTAGGCCGGAATCCACGGAACGGTAGCTGTGATAGTATTCCCTTTTGAAATTTGGGGAATAAATGCAAATAAATAGGCAAATATCAACAAAGGAATAAAAAGGACAAACCACCCTGTATGAATACGCGGTGTCAATTGCTTATATATGTATGGTACTGCTATTGCAAATAGAAATGGAATCAAAATCATTATGTGAAACCAAAAAGACATCATACCCCTCCTTTGAAATACATTACAAAAAAGTACATTATTGTAAAATCGATTGACTGTTTGTATAGCATGAGTTATAGTCATACATAGTTTATTAAAGAGAGAATTAAGTTGGGGTCTCAGCCATTCCGAGGTGAACGAATTATGAAAAAAATCAAAGAGCGCATGGACGAAAGTATCCTCGTCTGTTTATATTATGGTCCTAATGGTGAACGTCTCATTCAACGAGGCTGTAAAATTGCAAGTATGCTGGATTGTCCGCTATACATCCTCACGGTAGACCCTAAACCATTTGATGATTTGGACGCAGAAAAATCAAACTATATTGCAAGATGGAAACAATTAGCTTCCCAACATAATGCTGACGCATTTATTATTAAGGATAATGAACAAAGACCGATTTCAAAAGTGATTGCAGAGGTTGCCAGAGAAAAAAACATTACACAGATCATACTCGGCCAAACTGCTCAAAGTCGTTGGGAACAAATAGCTAAGGGGTCGATTATTAACTCGTTATTACGTGAAATTCCATTTGTTGATCTTCACATCATTTCCGTTTCCCGTTATCTAAAAAATCCTGATAGACATTTCGAAAAAGGTGTACGTGCTTATCTTGTTAAGGAGAACAATAACTACCGGATAATCTTTAAGCATACAAAGGATATAGAATTCGAAGGGATTTTCTTTAAGGAATTTGGAACTGACTTTAATAACGGTATTTTCAAATTTATGAAAGATAAGGAAACATTACAAGTCAAAGTATATGATGACATTGTTAAAAACTTAACAAACGTTGAGATGGATACGAACTTAACTTCTGATGAAGATTACTTATAATATATCTCCTCCAACCTTGGTGGAGGTTTAACTACTGCCTTAACCAGCGGGAAAGATCAGAAGGATTTTTTAATCTATGGACGTTTGGAGTTAAATCATAACCAGATCCCCATCATCAAAAAGGTGGGGATTTTTTGATGCTTACATTTGATTAAGCTTTTACACAATCTGAAATAAAATGAAAAAATAGCACACTACTTCAGATTTCCTCCTAGATTAATGTGAAAAAGAGTATCTGGAATATTGTGCTCGTTTACAACATTAACGATGTTACATAATTAAACCATAACATACAATTATGTTACATTACAAACTTTAGAATTGGTACTAGATTGTTAATCCTCCCCAGACAGTACCGTTACCTCAAAGCCAAAGGTCCCATCTGGGGTGATTAGTTGTCTCTCCAAAAATAAGTTAAAACATAACTTATTTTTATCATGCTAATTTAGTTATTTTGCTCAAGGCATTGATAAACCGCCATCATATCTCGTTTATTTAACTCACGAATACGATTGAAAATGGGAATGTCTGCGACAGCTTCTGTATATAAGCTTTCATCAACAACATCACTAACTGTTCCAGTTAACCATGTTTTTACTGGTATGCCTTCAACAAGTTCCTTAAGGCCCTCATCATTGATGCCGCTTGCATAACAACTTACACATGGAATGGTTAATTTAAACACGCCATCATGCAGATTATCTTCTGATATCACTTTCTTTCCTTTACAGAATGGACATGGATGGCTTTTTTTAATTTTATTAATTTCGGTAACTAATTTTTTGTAACCAAATGCTTCATAAACATAGGTTAGTTTTTTGTATTTTCCATTAGTGAAATACTGATCGATGATCGTTTCTCTTGTTTCATTGATAGCAGGAAAATCACAGATGGTCACTTGATTATTGCTGCTAATGGATTCGATATTGTCTTTAATTATGTCCCAGAATGGTAAGACATTTTGTAAAACCATTTCATAACCCGTAAAGCTTGCTTGTTCTAATTCAAACATTTTTAAATAGACTTGTGTTTTTCTAGGCAGTAAGGAGACATCCTCTGTCAAAATCATATCGCCGCCTACAATCGATTTCAGTTTGACGAGTGCAGGTATATCACCTACTATTTTCAATACTTGGTTAATCGGCTGATTGATCATTTCACGAATATCCGTGTCTCCAAATTTAAGCGGTTTATGGTGGTTTAAAACAGTCCCCTCACAAATTGGACATGGAATCTTTTCTTTAGAAGCTTTCATTTGCTCTTTAATAATTGATTTTGAAACGACCATATACATTCCAAGGATGGTATTAAAACCAACCCATGTTCTTCGCGCCTTGCCTTTCTTATCATAAAATGACTTTTCAAAATAGCCGTACCAAAATGTATGCTTTTCTTCATCTGACATCTCACTATAGCTTTTCGTCAGGTCATGCCCAAGCTCATTCTTTAGTTCTTCAAATATAAATTCCAATTTTGGGTATTGATAAAATTTTAATACATCCATTACTTCTGGATAGAATAGGCCATCCCAGAATGGTAGATTTTTGTCTTGAATCACAAGATCTTTATCAAATACTTCAATCTTTAGACGTCCTGAGCATGATGGACAATGATTGTTCTGAGAAAAGAAATCAAAGCTTCTAGTGTCTTTATTGGTTGGATGCGCCGCCACAATATGGTTAATCATGCCGCCCATTTCATAAAGGAAACTATATTGACTGTACAAGTGTCTTTCAAGATCAATCGCAATGACTGGGGCTATTTTATTAGAATCGTATTCACCATAAATCAAACGGGCCATTGATGATAAGCTTTTTAAAATACCGCCCTTATAGACATTTTCTGCATGTTTAAAATAATCGATATGATGTTCTTTTAAATAGGTAATGCCATGTTGTGATTTAAGAGTAGAGGAAATAGACGATGGCAGCGCGACTTCTTCCCTATTTTTAGTCTCATAATATTCTTGATGACTTACAACATCAAGATGCGTTACAGGTTCATTCTTTCTTTTACCAAAATCAACGATAAAATCAGAATTCTCCATCATATAGGCATTATGTTCAATCATCATGATTGAAACGGACTCATCGTGTAGAATGCCCCTGATACTATCAATGAATTGATTTAAGATATTTTGTGATAATCCTTTGGAAGGTTCGTCAAAAATGAAAAGTGTATGTGGATTTCTAGAATTTGCAAACAGTTCCGAGACTAAATGCACACATTGAAATTCACCTGTCGATAATGTTTGCGTTTTTCGATTTAAAGTCAAATAACCTAGTCCAAGTTTGATCAATAAGCTCAAACGTTTATGCGCGATGTCTTCATTTGGAAGTTCATCAATGATATCTTCAATGGAGCGATCAAAAATATCCTCAATATCTTCACTATATTTTGTGATTTTCTTTTTAATATCAAGAAAAGTCGCAACGGTTGACCGACTCGTAATTGATTGGTTCCGATCTTGTCCAACCATAACGAGTTTATCTTTTTTGTACCGCTTCTGAAAATCCTCGGCAATGCATTCATTGACAAGTGTTGATTTACCACATCCAGACTCTCCGGTAATGGTTACAAGTCTATTTTTTGGTATTTTTATTTCCGCCATTTGAATATTACGGCAATATAAATCATAAAAATGATAGTAATCGGTTGGCTCTTCTTCATTTCGTTCTGAGTTTACTGGTTTTGGGCGCGGAGATTCATCGACGATTTTACCGCCATATTTACCACTGCCAGGTCCAAAGAATACGCAGGTCTCAGTTGTATCGAGCACTGTGTCAGAATGGTCAATCAGCCAAATTTGATTCTTATAGCCTAATTCTTTAATTTGTTCTAAAATTTTTAGTAATGTTTCGTGATCAATACCGACTGATATTTCATCAATGATAATGACAGTATTTTCACTTACAGCCATGAATTCTGCGAGGTAAAGTCGTGTTAATTCTCCACCAGACAATGTACCCATAATTCTGTTTAATGTTAAGTAACCCATATTCATGCTGATAATGTTTTTAAGTATATGCTGTTTTTCTTCACTAATATGTAAATCTTCTGATAGCGAAAGAATCGTTTCCATATTTAAGTTATTCATATCTGATATACTATGCGGTTTACCAAATAAATCGATTGTATATTGCAGAGTTTCCTCGTTATAACGCTTTCCATGACACTTAGGACATTCGACATTGCTGTTAGTACCGCGGCCTTTACACTTAGGACACCAGCCTAATTCATTATTAAATGAAAAGACTTCTGGAGAAAGATTATATTCTTTAGCGAGTCTTACACGAATCTCTGTAAATACGCCAGTATGGGTGCCAATTGTTGAACGTGGATTAGAAGAAATAGATGATCTTCCAAGAAAAAGTACTAAAGGCATTTCTTCCATATTAATGGAACTGAAATTTGTTTCCATAATTTCAGGAAATAAATACTGATAGTCTGCCTTTGGCAATAAAGAAACGAGACGCTTCTTGGATTCTTCCCCAATGGTTTGACAAAAAGTTGTTTTACCAGATCCAGATAAACCCGCAATGCCTAATGATTGATCTTCCGGCAAGACGGCATCTAAACGATTAATATTGTTGGCAATTAATTGATTTATTTTCATACTTGATATCCTCTCCATTCTCTAAATCTAGTATTGCCATGTTAGCATAACTTCAAATGAATTTGTTGTGCTTTTTTTGAATCGACAAACTCATTTAATTGTAGTTTTGTATCAATATTTGTACTAAAAAAGCAAACGGCTCAGTCCTTTACTGAGCCATTTGCTTTTTTCTATACGTTAGCTTAATCCTAAAAAAACTCACTTCAGAGGTTTGGTCTTACATTTCCTCTAGCACTTTTTCAAGATCGCCGCCCATTTTCACCCAACCAAATTTCGCACCATTGAATGCTTGATCTTCTTTTTCGAATCCTGTTTGATCAAGATGTAAGTAGGTTGTTCCATCCTCGTGCTTCAATGTCCATGTGACTGTAGTGTTTATTGGACCACCTACCCATGTGTAGGATAGCTTATAAGGCTCGTCCACTACTAATACTTCACAATCTACAATTAAATTCCACTGCGGATTTCGGAATTGACATTTATGTCCTACGACTGGTTTAAAGTCATTTTCCATGATCCATTTGGCAAGAGTATTTGCATCCGTTAAGGCGAGCCATACCTTCTCGATTGGGCTTTTAAAAGTAAAATCTTGTGATACTGTTAAAGTCATTTTTTGTTCCTCCTGTAATATTTGGTTTAACCGTAATATTCTTTCACTCCAGAATTTCCTGTAAAACGATACCCAATCCTCAATTTCTCGGAGTGGTGCAGCATTCAGCCGATAACGCGTTTCCCTGCCGACCTTTCGATGTGTGACCAGACCGGCATCTTTCAGGATTGCCAAATGCTTAGAAACTGCAGTACGGCCCATTTGAAAGTGAACCGTTAACTTATTGAGAGGCAATTCTTCGGCGTCTGCCAACAGCCGAAGCAGTTTACGCCGAGTTGGATCGGCAATTGCATCATAAACATCTCTGATTGGACCTGTCCCGTTCAATATCACTGTCCCCTAATCCTCGTGACTCATAAATGACACTTAATGGTGTCCTATCTGCAATTTATAATACGACACTATTTTGTGTCATGTCAAGTTTTCCCTTGATAAAGTATTCTTAATCAAAAATTGCCCTCACTCCAGAAGCGAATTTCTACATTTTACGTTGTTTTCAAAATGTTATTTATTCTTTGGATTACAGACTTTTTCTTTGTAAATAAAGGGGAAAACTATACCCTATAGTAGGTCCAAATTTTTTTCAATCTGACTCATGAGAACCCCCATTTTTCTTATTCTAAATAAGCTTTGTTACTATTTCTAACATGCTTTTTCACTTAAATCGTTTAACTTATTACAAAAACAACACCAAATGTTTTATAATACAAACTAATAATTTTAAATAAGGGTGATTAACATGAGACACGTAACATTGATTCAAATTTTCAATCATCATATAGCGAAAAAATATCTTAGTCGTTCTGGAATTGCTCATGCAATCGCTTGTGCCTACTACGCTTTTAAATTAGCAAAAGAATACAACGTATCTGTTGACTTGGCAACCAAAGCTGCACTGCTGCACGATATGGGTCATTATACTTGGTATAGTAATGGAAAATGGGATTATGATTTATATAAAAAGAATGATATTCATGCGATAAAAGGGGCGGAACGAGCCCATAAATTATTGATCAGATTAGGAGAAAATCCAATTATCGCTAAAGAAATTGCGTTAGCTATTTTATTTCATACGGATTCTTATATGCCAGAAGGTTTTATCAAAAGGACACCATTACAAGAAATTGTAAAATTAGCAGATGAGTCAGACGAGGAACAAGGCGGCATGCATCATTATAGAGAAATAGAGAAAGAAAAGGCTATAAAAATGATTGTAAGATTGGACCAAATGGTAGAAGAAGAATTGAGAATAATTTCTGATAAAAATTAAAAAAGTTCCTGGCACCACCCGAATTTTGTCGATTGCCAGGAGCAATAATGAGTGGTAAAAGGAACTTTTTTAATTCAAATCTAGTTTATTTCAAGCTTCGCGACCGCTTCAACATTCTTTTCCAAAGTTATCAAGCAATGCACGCACTTCATCTGTTGATTTCGTGTTCATCAATTGATTTCTTAATTCAGCAGCTCCAGGGAATCCTTTTACATAAATTTTGAAAAAGCGATGAAGCCCTGTGATTGAACGTGGTAGTACTTCCGCATATTGATCTTGAAGATCAAGCTGCAGTCTTAAAAGATCAAGGTATTCTTTACTGCTATGCTCTTTTGGCTCTTTTTCAAAAGCAAAAGGATTTTTAAAAATACCTCGCCCAATCATAACGCCATCAATACCATATTGTTCAGCAAGCTTCAGCCCAGTTTGACGGTCAGGAATGTCTCCATTGATTGTTAGCAGCGTATTTGGTGCGATACGGTCACGTAATTTTTTGATTTCCGGAATTAGCTCCCAATGCGCATCTACTTGGCTCATTTCCTTTCTTGTACGTAAATGAATCGAAAGGTTCGCAATATCCTGTTTTAAAATATGCGTTAGCCACTCCTCCCACTCATTTACATCGTTATAGCCAAGTCGTGTTTTCACGCTGACAGGCAGTCCGCCCGCTTTTGCTGCTTGAATAAGTTCTGCCGCAACGTCTGGACGCAGAATAAGGCCACTACCCTTCCCTCTCGATGCCACATTCGGTACAGGGCAGCCCATATTAATATCGAGGCCTTTAAATCCTAACTCCGCCATGCCAATACTCATTTGGCGGAAATATTCGGGATTATCCCCCCAAATATGTGCCACCATTGGTTGTTCATCTTCTGTAAAAGTCAAACGGCCACGCACACTTTTCATGCCCTCTGGATGACAATAGCTATCCGAGTTTGTAAACTCTGTGAAAAATACATCCGGTCGACCGGCTTCACTTACTACGTGACGAAAAACAAGATCTGTCACATCTTCCATTGGTGCAAGTACAAAAAATGGTCGTGGTAACTCACGCCAAAAATTATCTATCATTTCAAACTCAAATCCTCTCACTATGGATACAACTTCAAACTCTCGGTCAAAAAATATAAAGCCAAATGTTCCACTTCTTTTATACTTATATCATGCTTAATAACTTATTATCAAACACAAGGACATTTATAATTCGTGAAAAACGATTGTGAAAATCGACAATGTTTATTTTAACGAAAATCGGTCCTGAATGGTATTTTTATAAACAAGGCGCTGTTATAACTGAATGTTAATTTCACTGTGTTTGAAAAATAAACGGTAAAATTCCGTTTAAATTGGGAAATATCCATATTTCCTTAAAAATAAAGGGAGTATTTCCGTTTATATTATCCAAATCGTTGGATTTTGCCGTATTTAGAGCAGTTAATCGGAAAATCTCCGCTTATTTCTGCTTCTTAAGCTTCCTCTATATACATTAGCCGGAAATTCTCCGCCTATGAATTTTGTAACAGAGCCATAAACAAAAAAGCAGATGGTATAAATTTTATCTATATCAACTGCTCTTCTATTATACCAATTCTAACCACGCGACCGCTTCACAATGTCCAGAGTGTATGTGGCAACACATGGGTGCTGGTGAGATAAATTTACTTCAGCGGTTGGAAATCTTAACCGTCTGTTTTCATAAACTTTATATTAAAAAAAGGGAGAACCTCAAAAGTTTTTCTATTTGAGGTTCCCCGTTTAATATTACCCTATTATTTTTGTTTATAGCACCTTACTTAAGAAAGCCTTAGTTCTCTCATTCTGTGGGTTACCGAATAACTGATTCGGTTCATTTTCTTCTACAATATATCCTCCATCCATGAAAATAACATGATCTCCAACTTCCCGGGCAAATCCCATTTCATGTGTAACAACAACCATAGTCATACCTTCTTTAGCAAGCTGTTTCATAACCCCTAAAACATCTCCGACCATTTCCGGATCAAGTGCAGAGGTCGGTTCGTCAAAGAGCATGATTTTTGGATTCATTGCCAGCGCCCTTGCTATGGCAACTCGCTGTTTTTGTCCCCCAGATAGTTCTCCCGGATAGCTGTTTGCTTTTTCTTTAAGTCCAACCTTATCAAGTAACTCAAGAGCAGTTTTTTCAGCCTCCGCTTTATCAATAGTAAGAATTTTAACAGGACCTAAAGTGATATTTTCTAAGACAGTCTTATGTGGGAACAGATTGAATTGTTGAAATACCATTCCAACCTCTTGTCTAACTTTATTTATATTGATTTTGGGGTCTGTTATATTATGCCCGTTAATCACTACCTCACCGCCAGAGATTTCTTCCAGTCGGTTTATGCACCGAAGGAATGTACTCTTTCCTGACCCAGAGGGGCCTATTACACATATTACTTCTTTTTCTTGCACTTCTGCATTAATATCTTTTAAAACCTCAAGGTCCCCAAAGGATTTTCTTAAGTTTTTTACAGTTATAATGCTCATCGCAGCTGAATCCTCCTTTCTACGAAACTAGCAAGTATTGTTAATAAATATATGATGATAAAGTAAATAACACCTACAACCAGCCAAATCTTAAATGCTTCAAAGGTTGCTGAAGCCTGAATTTGCCCCTGCTGTGTTAAATCCGCAATACCAATAACTGATAAAAGAGAAGTGTCTTTTAAACTAATAATGGATTGGTTCGTGATCGTAGGGAGCATTCTTCTAAAGGCCTGAGGCAGGACCACGTAGCGCATGGTTTGAGCTCCTGTAAAACCAATCGACCTAGCTGCTTCTGTTTGTCCCTTATCAATTGATTGAATGCCTGCTCTGATAATCTCTGCAAAATATGCCCCTGCATTGATGGCAACAGTGATAATACCCGCTGTTGTATTGTTCAAGGAAACTAAATGAAGGGAATTTATTCCAAAATAAATGAAAAACAACTGTACAATAAATGGGGTTCCTCGTATTACATCAACATACACTTTCGCAATCCAATTCAAGATTTTAATAGGCGCAAGCCGTAACAAGGCCACCAATAAACCAATTACAAAACCTAGAATAATGGCAATAACAAATATATAAAGCGTGACTTGAAGTCCTTTTAATAATATTGGTAAGGCTGCAATAATAGTATCCACTTTTTTCATCCCCTATCGAAAAGAAAGCGCGCTTTATGCGCGCTCTGTAATCATTATTTATTTACCAAGATAAGATTTTACAATTTTATCATATGTTCCATCATTTTTGAGTTCAGCAAGACCTTTATTAATTTTTTCTAATAAATCCTTGTTTTGTCCTTTCAAAACAGCAATTCCATATTGGTCGCCATTTAATCGATCACCCACAATTTTCAAACCAAGGTCCTTTTGGGCAATCGCATAGGATATAACAGGATAATCTTCAATAAGTGCATCTGCATTTCCATTAGAAACTTCCTGGAACATTGCTGGACTATCGTTAAATTGAACCACATTAATTCCTAGTTTCGAAGCATTTTCTTGTGCAAATTTAGCACCTGTTGTTCCTTTTTTAACGGCAACATTTTTTCCTTGAAGGTCATCAACTGATTTAATACTTGAATTATCTTTTTTTACAACAACTGTTAAACCTGCATCAAAATAAGGAGTTGAGAAATCTACTACCTTTTTTCTATCATCTGTGATGCTCATTCCAGCAATAGCTATATCAAGCTGATTGGCTTGCATAGCTGGAATTATTCCCCCAAAATCCATTGCATTAAGTTCAATTTTAAAGCCCTGATTTTTAGCAATGGCATTGATCAAATCAATATCAATACCCTTATACTCATTTCCATCTTTATATTCAAATGGAGGGTAAGTGGTATCCACTCCAACTTTATATACCTTTTTACTACTCGCATTATCTCCTGTTGTTTCCTTGGCTCCACATGCTGCGATGAAGAGAGTAAGAATCAAAAATAAACTAAGTAAACCAAATTTTCTCATTTTTCAAATCACTCCTATTTTTTAGATTATTCTTATTAATATAGCACAGATATTAAACACTATAAAATTTTTTTCACCTTTTTCCAGAGTTAAAATAGAAAACTCCTAGAATGTATCATGAGGGAAACACGGACAAACCGAGACAGGACAAGGAAAGAACACGAAAAAGACCCCGAAATCGGAAATGTTTATTTTCACGAAATCAAGGTCGGAAGCGAAAATGTATATTATTACCAGGAAATGTTTATTTTAGTTAGACACTTATAGTGAGTTGCGAGACACATTCAACATGCGGAGAGTGTATGTGGCAACTATGATTCTTGACCTACATATTTAAAAATATTAATCATAAACAAAATAACCCCCACTACAACCGCTATTGAACCGGCAATGGCTGCTGGAAGACTTGCCAAACTACCTGTTATTACTTCAAATACAATGGCCCCCGTCATGACGGGAAGTCCAATATTATGCAGCCAAAACTGGGTTTTAGCCAACTTAGAATGAGCAGCCGCTGGATACAAATGATAAATGATTCCAAACAATGCCATAGAAACCCAACCTAACAAGTTAATATGTGCATGGATGGATTTAAATCTGAAATCTTGTATAATTCCCATCATAATCCCCATTAAAACTCCTACCGTAAAATACACTGCTGCTACTTTTAAATATAATTTTCCCATGTTCTTTTCATCCCTTTCATTAATCGTTTTGATCTATTCTTTATCAGGTACTGTCTAAATACGATGATATCTATCACCCTTTTTTTCTATGGATCATATATATCGATCAGTTCCCCCTAGTTTCTTCTTCTTTATACGTCCCTTTCCATAATGAATATCCTAACCAAATGAATGAAACGCCTGCTAGCGGCTGAGCTAGATAATTGCCAATAGGAATAAAATCTATAAATGGTACAATGACAAGGAGAAGGGCCGCCCAACGAGGAAGTATTCCTTTCACTGCTGTTAAAAGATTGAATAAGAACATCCCACCAAAAAAACTAAATAAAGAGATTATGAGACCCATATTCATTTGCTCAGGAAGAGTGTTTACTAATTGTGGAGCATGCTTTTCTAAAGCAGGAACTACGAAAACATCTGACCAGCCAAATCCAGTCCACATTCCCGCCCCCAAAAAATAGATAAGAAATGTGATGAACCCCCATTTCCCCAAAATTTGCATCTGGCGAAAATACATCCCTGCAATTCCTAATAAGAGGACAAGCATACCCAGTAAATTAACATAAGCAGCCATTGTCTTCAGGGATGAAATACTATACAAAATCGCAAAAGAAATGAAAAGAACTCCAGTGAAAATTAAACACAAACCAGAAAATCTTATAAATGAAGGGACTGTCATAAAAAAACCTCCAGTAAATTGTTTTATACTCCCTTTAAATGTACTTTCCAGATACTCTCAAAAACAATCTCACATTACTCTCAAAAACCGGTCTTTACTAAAAACTTAGCGTATAAAATAAATAACAGGATTATGCGGTATTGTGGAGGTGAATGAAGTGCGGATAAGTGAAAAAAAAGTTAATGCGCAAAAGAAGAATTTTGTAGGGCGTTCCAAAGAAATGGAGATCATTCACCGCCATATTGCTGGTGATTGGAAATGGCAATGGATTCATATTTATGGTCAAAGCGGCATCGGAAAGACTACATTTCTCCAACATGTGACTTCAGAAATAAAAGGTGCCTGTTTTTACTTTTTGGATGGTAGTCAAGGAATAATAAAGAAAGATGATGTGCTAGCTCAATTGGCAAAACAACTGGATAATACAAGTGAATCTAAGAATAATAATCTGGACTCTGAAGTAATGGTTCAACAGATGAACAATAAAGCCCGCTCTATTGGAAAAAAGCATATACTTGTGATGGATGCCTTCGATCAATTTCGTTCGGTTGAAAAATGGTTAACTGAATGGTTAGACCAATTAGATGAAAATATACGTATTATCACATCAGGTCAACATCCACTGACTGGCAGATGGCTCCATTATGGATGGGCAAACTTGATCTATACATTACACCTTCCAGCCTTGACTTCGATTGAGGTTCAGCAATTTGCTCGTAAACAAGGAATCACTAACACCCAAGCGCAGTCTGATATTTACCAGTTTTCTAGAGGTATTCCCCTTGCATTGACACTTGCCGCAGAATTGATGCTTCAGACTCAAGGAGACATGCAATTCAATCGACAAGAAAAAACGGAGCTTCTCAACATTTTGATGGAAAAATTGCTTAACGGGCTACCTTTAAATGTGTGTAAATTATTAGAGGCTGCTTCTGTATTTTGGAAATTTAACGAAGAGAGACTGGCATCCATCATAAACGAAGAAATGGATGCATTTTCATTTCGGAAACTCATAATGATGCCATACGTTTTATTAATAGAAGATGGTTGGATGGTACATGATGCGGTTAGAGCTTGGGTATTAGAGGACTTAATGCTGCGGAAGCCACTCAAATATGAAGAAATGCGGAAGAAGGCACTTAACCAGATTTGGTTGGAAGAGCGAAAAAATCCGAAACTTAGAAAAAAGCTGCATTTAGATAAAATGAATTTACACGAAAATCCAATGGTTCGGAATATATGTTTTTCTGGACATTTAGAGGATGTGGAATTACGTGCATGTAGGGAAATTGATTTACCCGCAATACAGTCTTTATATATTCGATATCATCATTATGCATTACCAATTGTCCCTGAAGAGCGTTATATGGAAAAGTTAATACGCCCAATCTGGGAAGTAGACCCTACATCTTTTATAACCATCTGGGAACGAAATGAACTCATTGCTTTTTACTGTAAGGTCCCTCTCCATGCTGAAATGTTAGAAATATTAGCAACTGAACCGATATTACAGCCTTTTCTTTCAAAGTGGAAACCCACCCCAAATGCATATTCACTTTTATTAATTGGGATTGAACCGAAACTTGAGGATAAAACAAGTGCTTATATCGTTAATACGATGATAAATCACTTATCCTTTTCAGAGTGGATCCTTGATTTTACATGCTTCAAAGAGTGGTTTCCCATACTCGAACTGTGTGGGTTTAGCCCCGCTCCATGGGCAAATACAATAACACATTACGGAACAGAATATCGTGCATTCATACTTGACCTTACACAAGAAGATTATCTCACGAAACTTGATCGTTTGTTAACAAGTCGGGGCTCTGAAAAGAAAGTAACGAAATCTTCACAAACTCAGGACGTTCAAGATTTGAAAAGTATTTTAAAAGAATGGAATCAAATCATTAGTAACCCTGCATTATCAGATACTTATTTTCGTTTGTTTCCCCATCGAATGAGAGATTCAGAATCCGTCAAAAGCATGGGGATTTCAATACAGAAGGAAGTAAGCAATATAATTACTCAACTAATCAATGAAAGGGAGCGTGAAGCCACTTATGGTAAACTATTAAAATATAGATTTTTACAAGGGAACCATTCTCATGAGAAAGTTGCAGAAAGGCTCAACCTGTCAATGGCCACATATTATCGTTATCTAAATAAAGCATTGGAGCACCTCTATCAATTATTGTCTATGTGAATAACCAAGTTTAATCATTAAATGTTCCTTAAAACTCTCGAGTAATTTTTTTACAGAAAAGATTTAATACTCAAGTACTTTTCAAATTAACCAAAATTTCCAATAGAAGTTTATTTAATAATAACCCCATATTGATGTCCCCAAAAAATCAGACCTAAAAACCAACTCCTTTACATGAACAAATAGCTTAAAAGGCAACAACGCTAAGCGTTAGTTGCCTTCTTTTGTGCAGTTAAAAAATATATTTTCAATTTTGCCCCGCCTCAAACCCGCATTCCACCGTTCGCTAAAATAAAGTCTTTCCTTTTGCCCAATTTTCCATAAAAACATCACACTTTTTATCGAGTTGGAATAAAGCTTTTCTTTCTTTCTTTTTTCTCGAATGTTGATATGTCTGGCTTGTTGGGCCTTTTCTTCATGGTTTTTGGAACATGTTTATTTTAACATGTAGGATTTCTATTTTTCAGTTACAATATCAACGTTAGTAGTGCCACACATTCCACGTGCGTAGAGTGTACCTGGCAACACATGGGGTGTTGATGAGTTTACACATGTTTTTAAAAAATTTAGTTTAGAACTCAACCAATTCTTTCATTTTTTCTGTATTTATTCCCATATGGGAATAACTCTTATCTTACCTACAGTTCGGTTGTATAATAGACTAGACTCTTACCCAATTGATATACGTCTAAGTAAATATTATTCAATAATCTCATTTTATTAAGATGCGGCAGACTTCAATTTTCACAAAAAATAACTTCAAGATAGAAAAAAAAGCCAAATTTTAGTAAGATATTCACATGTGACATTAGATAAGGGGTTAAAAAAATGAGCGTATTAAACGTACAAAATTTAAGCCACGGTTTCGGTGATCGTGCGATTTTTAATGATGTGTCTTTTCGACTTTTAAAAGGAGAGCACGTTGGACTAGTTGGGGCAAATGGTGAGGGTAAGTCTACTTTCATGAATATTGTTACTGGGAAGTTGCAACCCGACGAGGGAAAAGTTGAGTGGTCACGAAAAGTTCGTGTAGGTTATTTAGATCAGCATGCTGTACTTCAAAAAGGTACTACGATGCGTGACGCTTTGAGTACTGCTTTTCAATATCTTTTTGATGCTGAATCAGAAATTAATGAACTTTATGCAAAAATGGGCGATGAAGGTGCTGATATCGATGCATTACTTGCAGAAGTTGGAGAGCTACAAGAAATTTTAGATAGTAATGATTTCTATCGAATTAATTCAAAAGTTGAGGAAGTTGCTCGTGGTCTAGGATTAGATGATGTTGGGCTCGATCGAGATGTAGATGATCTTAGCGGTGGGCAACGTACAAAAGTTTTGCTGGCTAAGCTTTTGCTAGAAAAGCCTGAAATCCTATTACTAGACGAGCCAACGAACTATTTGGATGAACAGCATATCGAATGGTTGAAGCGCTATTTACAGGAATATGAGAATGCCTTTATCTTGATTTCACATGATATTCCATTTTTGAACAATGTTGTTAACTTGATCTATCATATGGAAAACCAAGAGTTGAATCGCTATGTTGGTGACTATGATGACTTCTTAAAAATTCATGAAATGAAGAAGCAACAGCTAGAGTCTGCTTACAAACGTCAACAACAAGAAATTGCTGATTTGAAGGATTTCGTTGCTCGTAACAAGGCAAGTGTTGCGACTCGTAATATGGCGATGTCTCGTCAGAAGAAGCTCGACAAAATGGAAGTTATTGAATTAGGGAAAGAGAAGCCGAAACCAGAGTTTAACTTCAAAGAAGCTCGTGCAGCTAGTCGTTATATTTTCACGGCTGAAGATCTTGTTATTGGTTACAATGAACCACTTTCTCGCCCTCTAAATTTGAAAATGGAACGCGGACAAAAAATTGCATTCGTGGGTGCAAATGGTATTGGTAAGTCTACTCTTTTAAAAAGTATTCTAGGGTTGATTGATCCAATTTCGGGTAAAGTGGAACGTGGTGAGTATCAACACATTGGTTACTTCGAGCAGGAAGTTAAACAGTCTAACTACAACACTTGTATTGAAGAGATTTGGAGCGAGTTCCCGAGTATGAATCAGGCTGAAGTTCGTGCTGCTCTTGCAAAATGTGGATTAACGACGAAACATATTGAAAGTAAAGTCGAAGTCCTTTCTGGTGGCGAAAAGGCCAAAGTTCGATTGTGTAAAATTTTAAACACAGATACGAATTTATTAATTCTAGACGAACCTACCAATCACTTGGATGTGGACGCAAAAGATGAATTGAAGCGTGCTTTAAAAGCATATCGCGGAAGTATCTTGATGGTATCCCACGAACCCGATTTCTATCGTGAAATTGCGACTGATATTTGGAACTGTGAGGATTGGACTACGAAAGTGTTTTAAATAAAGATTAATGGGTACCCAATGAATAAAAATTCACTTGAGTACCTCTTTTTATTAGTCATCCAAAATTTTTAATATAAATATTCTTTTAGATTTCTTAAAAAAGCTCATCCAAACTAAAGTTAGAATGAGCTTCTGACTATTTCAATATTAATTTTGCTACAGCTTCCAAGTGTGTTGAGTTGATGGTGTATACAGTTAAAAATTATTATCAGAGTAGCACTTGCCAATTCATTAACTTTTCCTTTTCCCTTTGTTTGATAAGAGAGTTCGCTTAATGTTGAATATCATCTTCGAATAGTTCACTTTTATAAATTATTATTCAATTATTCTTGAATTGTTCCAAACCATTAATGAACTAATTATAGACAAGTAGATTTTGGGTCGGTTGGAGTCGAACCACCAATTTACTAAAAATCTTTCTGTAAACATTTACAAGGATTTTTCACACATATGAAAAATTATTAACTACGGTTTTAACACGATCAAATGAAAAACACATTGCGGGGGCACAAGGTTATTCAAAGTTTAAATCAGTACAAAAATTAGCTCTAGTGTTGGTCATAGACACTTTTGATGTAGTGGTGGTTACCTTGACTATTGTTTTAATTGTGATAAGTTTACCGTAGTTACAAAAAAAAGACCTATTATTTATTTCCTATTTTTATTGCATAGTATCGTTGAACTGTGCATTAATATTCTGAACTGTCTAAGTTATTTCCACATTTGTTGCATTGAATTGATACGATGATTTCATCAGCATTTAAAACGCTTTCGTTATTAAAAACTTCTATATCCCCAGATCTTTTAGAAAAATTATATTCTAATTCTCTAGTACATCCGCATTTTAAACATTTAATAATTCCTCTTGTTCTAACTCTTTATAATCTAAGGAACAAATTTTTTCATAATTTGTTCTTGAACCTTGATGTTTTGCCGTATGTAATGTGTAACAAGTAGCATGATGCATTTTATTCATTTCAGCAGTACCGAAATGATTAAAAACATAACCTGGTTTGTTATCAAGTAGCCATTTCTCATATCCGTTTTCATCCTTATAAAATTTAAATATCATTTGAACCCCTCCTCCTTTAATTGATTAAAAATTTCTTTGAGTATAAATATTAATATAGAATATATTAATTGTACTCATATACTATAAGGACCTTAAGATACATTGTTCGATATTTATTGAAAAACACCTTTAAAGTCACCTATAAAATGGAAATATAAATAGAGTGGTTACTTCTGAAACCACCCTTACTCTGTGTAATTTTATAAGTCTAATGACAATCACTCTTATTGAATTAGGTACCTTTTATGCTGCTCACGTTTTCTTTCGTGAGTTATCTTTGCATACCTAAGTGTGGTATCTGGCGAACTGTGACCTAACATCTCTTGAATAGCTACGAGCTCAGCTCCATTATTTAATTTTAATGTTGCAAACGTATATCTTAAAACATGGGGGCTTATTTTGTCTTTTAGACCCGCTTTCTTAGCTATTAATCCTATTTCTCTTTGAATACCTCGCCTAGATAATCTTCTATAAGGTTTTTCACTCTGTAATCGTATAAAACTATTTTCAAAACATCGTGACTTTATTCCAAATTAACAATTAGATTCTATTAGCTGGTTTAGTATAAGTGAATTCCTTAATAAATTCCTCTAAAAATAAAGATCTTTGTTGCGTAGTTTGTGCTAAAAATAAGACGATCACTTTAAACGCAATCGTCTTTAAATCTATTTCCATCACAAGTTCGTTGTACTGCGAAGCAAAGAATCTACTTAATAAGCAAGTTCTTGTTTAACTAAAACCCCCTATAGTTTAAGTGAATATGTTCACAAATTTTCACCTTAATATAATCTAATCCCTTTATGTGTAGGGGCAAATCAAAAAGACGCTTTCTAACTAAATGAGAAAGCGCCCTTTTCTTGAATAACTAATGATTTTATTGGTTGGTATTGTGGAAGATCAAATAGTTGAAGACTAGATTTAATCAAATTATTTTATTCATAATAAATGACATTCTTCCATTTATTATTTGCTGTGGGCTTTTTAACTGAAAACTGTTCACTGAATCCGAAAAATCAATTTTTAAGTCCTCGTCGTCAAAGAAAATGATCTCTGATTTCTCCAACAATACAGGACGATCGTTAGTCTCAAATAGAATGTCTTGGGTTTCATCTCTGGATGGGACAAAAAACAAAGTAGGTACTCCTGCCCCGCAGGCAAGCCCTTCCATTACGTTTTGAATTTTAAGATATCCCTTTTGATCCCCAATTTTTTTGTTCAGTTCTTCTGATGCCCTTTCTGTAATGGTCATTGCCATTTGACACACTCCCTCTATTGTTTTTACCAGTGAGTTATAATTCAGATAAAAAAGACAGCATAACCGCCGCCTTGATTTAATAAGACCGTTTTAATTGAAAGATCTAAAAATGAATGAATTTCTATATTCTTGGATGAATCAGGTCATTTCGTAGATACTTTACCTTGAATTTCAATTTTAACATCTGCTTTTTTCAATAAATTTCCGACTTCGCAACCTTTATCTGCAGCTTCTGTTGCTCTTTGCGCAGATTGAACTTGTTCTTCTGTTGCTTCAGCAGATAAAACGATTTGCGGATAGTGAGTAATTTTGAACTCATTATCAGATATATTTGCCTCAGAATTAACTGTAAGTTCTAGAACAGGTAATTTTCTGCTTTCAAGCACAAACGTAAGTGTTGCTGTATAACAAGTAGTTACAGAAGAAACTAGAACCTCTTTTGGATTTGCTCCGTTACCACTGCCTCCCAAAGATATTGGAATAGCGATTTTTGTATCAAGATTCTCTGTTTTAAGTATTCCATTCCCTGTTACCCCGTCAGCCCAAACAGCATTCACATTTATTTTCATATCAGCCATTGTTAACACTCCTTAAAATCAAATATTATTTTTTATTTTACCAATACACGAATGATCCTATTCTACGGGTACCCAATCAAGTCGTGGAAAGGTAAGAAAAACATTTTCTCGTTAATTTTACCTACCGGTTGGTACAATTTGTAGCTTAACATGTCCATTAAAGAATTAGCAAGTAAAAAGTTTTGTTCATAAAAAATGTACTCTAACAATTAACAATTAACATCATTGACATTGAGTGGTAAATGAAATTATTGAAAAATCAACCTTTTACTTCTTCCGAGGGTAAGACTCTACAAATTAATAACGAAACAATATTATTGTAATCTAATAGTAGATAATGCTATCATAACTGTACCGAACAGTTGGTAAAAACAATCATGTTATTTTATTCAATTAAGGTTAAACTAAACATAAAAGTTCAAAAGGAGTTTTGAAAGTGCCAACAAATCTATATTCAAAAGAAAACACTCATAATCTATCTCAATTAAAAGATTTAGCACCTGAACAATTTAAAGCTTTTAATGTTTTTAATATTGCAGTATTTAAAGAAGGTGCTCTTACTGTAAAAGAGAAAGAAATCATTGCTGTGGCAATTGCACATATTACTCAGTGTCCGAATTGCATTGACTCTCATACTAAGAAAGCAAAAAGCGCAGGAGCATCTTTAGAAGAATTAGTTGAAGCTGTATTTGTTGCTACGGCTGTGGAAGCTGGTGGTGCGGTTACTCATAGTACGCATGTACATAACGCAAAAAATGTAGATGCATCAGATGTTCTTTATGCTCGTTCCAATTTAAAAAATTTAAGCATCCTAGGTAAATTTGCTCCTGAAGGATTCAAAGGCTACTCAGCATTTAGTGCTGCCACCACTAAAGAAGGAAAACTCACTGCTAAATTTAAAGAAATTATCGCAACTGCTTCTGGAGTAGCCAGTCAATGTCCATATTGCATCGACGTTCATACGAAAAAGGCCGAAAAACTTGGTGCAACAAATGAAGAACTCGCAGAAGCTATCATGGTTACTTCCGCGTTGCGCGCAGGTGGTTCCTATGTACACATGGCTAATATGATTCAAAGTTACCAAGACTGAGGGTGTTGTATAGTGTCTTCCAAAAAACAGGAAATTATACGAATAGCCAGAGATATCATACACTCAAAAGGTTATCAGGCGACATCAGTTAGCGATATCATGGCTGCTACTAATATAGGAAAAGGACAATTTTACCATTATTTTCAATCAAAACATGATCTTGGATTAGCTGTTGTAGATGATTTAGTCAATGATTGGGAAGAACAGTTAATAATCGGGATTCTGAATACTTCAGATGACCCAGTTACTAGGTTAAATCAAATGCTCAAATGGGCTGAAATAAGTCATGCAGAAATGGAGATTAAATACGGATGTGCAGTAGGGAATTTGGCAATTGAAATGAGTGCCCAAAATGAGGAATTCCGAGTAAAAATTGAAGAGTTTTTAAATCACTGGGTGGGCTCAGTTGCTGATTGCTTAACGGAAATGATTGTGAACCATCAGTTAGATCAATCAATTAATCCGAGAAAAAACGCAGAATCCATTGTTGCCATGATTGAAGGCGGAATTTTACTGATGGTAAGTCGACAAAATATCCAAGTTTTACGAGATGTTTTTGATGTAATCAGAGAACAGTATAATTTAAATTAAAGACAAAAAGTTAAGAAAAGACTTACTAACCGTTAGTAAGTCTTTATTTTAATTGTAATCGACAACCTGTGCTTTTAAACAACTTTATTGTCATTTAACAACTATAATAATTTATATTTTCTTATAATACCTTATTCAAGTATTCTGCTTCGTTAGTTTAAGTGAAATGCTTCACAATATCACATATCTTCTTACTAAAATCATAAAAGAAGATAATGAATTATAGTTTTTTTTCCACAATCTTGGCAATCGTTGTTACGCAGTATGTGTCGAATACGACAAAACGATCACCCTTAAAAAGTGATCGCCCCTAATAAATTGTATTAGTTACCAGAATCGTTGTACTGCGCAATAAATTTATCTATTGTTTTTTCTAATTGCTTATGCAACAATAGCGCCCTTTAATGGAATAACTTTATATCACTTAACACTCTTTTAATAGCCAAGAAATTATTTAAACATTATTTCATTGTGTGTACAATTAATCCAATATGAGTAAAATAATTCAAAATGCCAAATGAAGTCCAAATAATACCAGTAATAATCCAGGCACCTTTATTTAATTTAGCAAAACTTTCGTTTGGTTTTTCTTTTTGATTAACAGCGAATAAGATTGCCCCAACTCCTGTAAGAGCAAGTAAAATAGACATAAATGTTGCTTCAATCATTGGATAGGCAGCGAATAGTCCAGAAATAGGTTCTTGCGGAGGGGCGGCAAATAAACGAAAAGTTACTCCAGCACACCCCATTGCAATAAGAGAACACCCCATTGCTATTGCAAAATAAGATAATGGTTTTAAATAATGTGGTAAACTTTTCTTTAAGTTTTCAGATACTAAAGCTGTATCATTCATATCAATCCCTTGTTTTAAATAAAAATTTGCCTTTCTCCATAAGAGAATCGTTATTGCTAAAAGAAGAACCCCAAAAGCTAAAGAGGATTCACCAAAGATAATATCATCAAATGCAAATCCCATTTTTGAAAGTGGCCAAGTTAAAGTCATGTGTAAACCCGTTAAAGTTAATATGAACCCGGGAATTCCAAAGCCAAGAGCCCAACCTTCTAAATGTCCAATTTTATTAGAATTTAAGTGCGAAAAAAATTTAACAATGGATAATAAAGAAACACCTACTGATACAGACATAATCGTATTGTATACTGCTGTTGTTTCCCAATGAATAACCATAAGTTATACCCCTACCTTGTTGTTTTAATTTAAATTGCTATAATCTTGGTTCAAATTTTTAAAAAATATTTCTACTTTTTATTATGGCAATGTTAATAAAGATTCATACAAAACTGAGAAGTTTTATTATGGGTATTTTTATATATCCCCTCGAAAAGGTTTATTAAGGGAAAAAACGCTGCTATTCAATCTTTTTATAAATTTGAACAAATTTGAATCAATAAAAGTGATAGAAGGCTGTTTGAATGAAAAATAAAATATAGCTTGGAGTATATAATATTAATATTTGCCTAGGATGTATGTTGTAGTTTATAAATGAACAGGAGTGATTTTTATGGAAAAGACTAAATGGAATGTAGATACTGCACATAGTAGTATTGATTTTTCTATCAGACATATGATGGTATCTAAAGTTAAAGGTACTTTTCATACTTTCGAAGCATCGATAGAAGCTGACCTCGATGACTTAACCACGGCATCAATTGAATTTTCAGTGGACGTTAACAGTGTAGATACTCGTAACGAAGATCGTGATAATCACTTACGTTCAGCGGACTTCTTTGATGTAGAGAACAATCCTAAAATGACGTTTAAATCAACAAAAATTATTAAGAAGAGTCCCGGTGAATACGAGATAACTGGAGACTTAACCATTCGTGGGACAACTAATCCTGAAACGTTTACTTTAACCTATGAAGGAAGTGGGAAAGATCCTTGGGGGAATGTAAAGGCTGGTTTTGAAGCTCACGGTTCCATTAGTAGAAGTGAGTATGGTTTGAAGTGGAATGCAGCATTAGAAACCGGTGGAGTATTAGTGGCTGATCAGGTTCAAATTACACTTGAAGTACAAGCAGCCAAAGGAGCTTAAATATCTTTCTCTAACTTAATTATAAATAATGTATAAAAAAACATACCAAGTGGTATGTTTTTTTATGGCTTACATAAGAAGTTCTTCTAAAAAGGACTCCCATTTAGGAAGTCCACTGCATGCCATAACCCTTCGGTTAAAGGATGACTTTACTTAATTCTAATCTCTTGTTTTGGAGCGATGATTATCGTCTTCAACGATACCTTCCCCCGCCTTGTTGGCCAGTGCTCCACCAGAAACAGCACCTGAACTCGCAACTGAACCAAATGGATCAAGAGGAGAAGCCATGGTATCCCCAGCAAAAGCGCCTACACCAGTTCCTACTTCTTTGCCAGTAAAGTTATTGTCTTTATTGATATAAATAGAATAAGTGCAATTTTTCCTATATTTCTAATAATGGATACACTTGTAAAGAGAAAAAAGGTATTTAATCAACCACAGCCAATAGGAATATGGGGACTTTCCCTAGGGTACTTTACATCCATAAAGGACCTAAGTTTCAGTCCCGCTAAAAAGATTTATTTATTTAAAATCATCATCTGTTAGATGTTTTCTAAATTTACCAACCAGCGAATAAAGTACTGGTACAAAGATTAAGGTTAACAATGTTGAAGTGGTTAGACCACCAATAACGGTGACAGCTAACCCTTGTGAGATTAAACCAGATGATGAGGTCGACGTTGCCAATGGAATAAGGGCAAAGATTGTTGCAAATGCTGTCATTAAGATAGGCCGTAAACGTATCTTTGCAGCTTCTACAATCGCTTCATTCAGTACTAATCCGCGTTTTCTATTTTTTTCCACACGATCAAGCAATACGATGGCATTCGAAACCACGACACCGATCAGCATTAACATCCCAATCATGGCACTCATCGAAATTGGCTGCCCACTTATTAGTAAACCGCCAAGTGCTCCAATTGGAACGAATAAAAGAGATGACAAGATAACAAGTGGTGTCAAAAACCCTGAATAAGTTACAGTTAACACAAAGAATACAAGAACGATAGCGGCTCCCATGGCAAGGCCTAAACTTGATAAACCATCTGAGATCATTTTAATTCCCCCGCCATATGAAACAGTGATACCTTTTGGTAATGACAAGGAATTGATATCTTTTTTGACATCAGTTGATACTTTGGTAGTATTGTTTCCTTTGATAATTGCAGACACTTTGACAAGTTGATTGCCATCATCATGGTACAATGTAGTCGGAACATTTACATCTTGAATTGTCGCTACCTCACTTACTTTTTTCGTACCTTCTGAAGTTTTAATCTCAATATTTTCAAGATCTGTTTTTGAAGCTATTTTTTTATCATAACTTAAATCAACTTCTTGAATAGTTCCGTTTATGGTGTAGTTACCCACCATAACTGTTGACACATACTCGCGAATTGCTGACATCAACTGTAGGTACGTAACTCCCGCTTTGTCTCCATCTGAACTAATGGCAAACTTCCATTCTGTTTGCTCATCTCCTAAGTTACTCGTAACATTTTTCAATTGACTATTTTTCGACAATAAGTTAGTAACTTGATTGGATACTTCCGTTAGCTTCGTAAGATCAGAACCGTAAAGCTGAATATCAAGATTATTACCTGATGATATACCACCGCTTTGTGTCTGCTTAACAGTAACCGTCGAACCTTTATAGTCATTATGAGCAATTTTCTCAATATCTTTTTGATACACACTTAAAAGCTCATCTATATTTTGCCCGTTTTTCAATTGGATGAAAAATTGAATGACATTATTGCTGCCGCCTTTCATCATGGCTGAATTGTCTGAGATTCCTATTGATACTTGACTATAGTCTATCCCTTTTTTATTTTTCAAATAGCTTTCCACATTTTTTGCCACCGAATCCATTTGATCAAGACTTAAATAACTTGGAACCGTTATATTTACTTGCATGGCTGGATTTGCATTACTTGATGGCAAGAACGTAACTCCTAATTTAGGAATAATCGCAAATGAACCGACTAAGAGAAGAAGTGATAATACAATAACGAGTGTTTTTTTGCGAAAAGCTTTTCTTAAAAACTTCTCGTAAAGACCTGCTAGCCTGCTTGGTTTTTCCACATGTTTAATCTTTTTGAAAAATATGCTCCCTAATGCAGGGACCAAAATAATTGCCACAATCAATGAAGCCGAAATGGAGAACACGACGGCAAGCGCAAACGGCCGGAAGACTTCCCCAATGATTCCCGTTACAAAAGCGATTGGTGCAAATACAACCAATGTCGTTAAAGTGGAAGAGGTTACCGCTCCAAATACTTCTTTCGTCGCATGAAAAGCTACTTGTTTCATGCTGAGATCTTTGTTTTTTTGGCGCCAGCGGAAAATATTTTCGATCACAACAATACTGTCATCGATAATACGTCCGACGGCAACGGCCATTCCTCCAAGTGTCATAATATTCAAGGCATAATCAAATTGCTTTAATACTGCAATCGTTGACAAAATTGATATCGGCAGAGATACAATCGCAATCAAAGTTGCTCGAATATTACGTAAGAAGATCAAAATGACAAGAATGGCAAATAGTATGCCATAGCCACCTTCTTTAAGGAGTGAAGAAATAGAATTTTCCACATCTTTTCCTTGATCTGTCACTGTATAAATCGTGTAATGGTGATTTTTATTAAACGATGAGATTTTGTCTTTTACATTATTGACAACTTCCGCAGTATTTGCATTCTGTGTCTTGGTTACAGAAACTAAATAGCTGTCTTTTCCATTGAAACGTGTAATTACATCCCGGCTTGATGTCGTTGCAATAGTAGCAATATCTGACAGCTTTAATTTCACTTGTTTTGCAGAACTGTTTGTTTGTCCTTTTGTACCGCTTGTTAACCCTGCTGTAGATCCTATTGTTCCTGTAGTTGGACTGGTTTGCTGACTTTGTCCCCCAACAGTAATTTCAATATTTTTTAAGTCATCAATGCTTGTACTATTCCCTTCCATAACAAGAGGTATATTGGTTCCTCCACTGTTTACTTGACCAAATGAAACCTTATAATTTTTCAATTGAATAGCTTCTTTAATGTTTGCGAGTGTCAAGCCATATTGATGTGCCATGTCTTGATTTAATTCAATTGAAACTTTTTGGCCTTTTGCGCCATCAAGCGTAACCGTACCAATACCACTTATCATTTCAAGGGTTGGAACAAGGTCATTTTCAATGGATGATTGGATATCCTGATTGTCATTGCCAGCAAAAGCGACCTCATAAACCGCTTGTGCCCCCTTATCAATTTTAATGACTTCTACCTTTGCGCCATCAGGAAATGTTACCTTATTAATAGCCGCTTCCAGTGTAGATTTCTGCTTGTCAATATCGGTACCGAACGGATAAGAAACCGAAATGGTTGCCGCATTGTTTCTTGAAGTACTGGTTACAGTGTCATATCCTTTTTGCTGCTTAATACTATCTTCAATTGGATTGGTAAGTTGTTGTTCCAATTCCTGTGTCGAATGACCCGGATAGGTTGCTTGCACAAATAGAGCTGGAAATGTGACGTTTGGGAAAGTTTCTACTTTTATGTTTTTAGTAGAATAAATTCCACCTCCAATTACAAGTACAGCAAGCAAAATGATCGCAACTGTATTTTTTAAGCTAAACTTCAATATTTTGTTCAAAAATAATCACCCTCTCTGATTCAAATTACACGAATCAGAATATAATAAGTTTGTGTCCTCTATGTGACCTTTTGATCGTGTTTAAAGAATTTTAATTTTTTACATAAAAAAACAGACCCAAAAGGGACTGCTTTCCGCAACTGTTTGCTCCTATTTACCTAAAATAATCCTAAAAGTTGTTTCGTCACCTTCTATACTATTTACAAAGATTTTTCCATTGTGTAGGTCGATAATCCGTTTGACTACTGCCAATCCAAGCCCATAACTTTCGGTTGTTCTTGTATGAGCTTTTTCTACTCGATAAAAGCGTTCAAAAATATAGGGTATATCTTTTTGAGGTATACCATAACCTGTATTTCTAATGATGATTTCGACATGATGATCTTGTTCATGTCCTCGAATCGAAATTTTTCCATCTTCCCGATTATACTTAATGGCATTCGAATATAAATTGGTCCACACTTGATTCATTAATGATTCATCAGCATAAACCTCAATCTTTGGAATGTCAAAATCAATGTCAAGGCGCTTTTCCATCCATAAAGATTGCATCGTAACAAGCTGATTTCGTAATTGTCGATCTAGGAGGTATAGCTTAGGATTGAACGGGGACTTGTTCGCTTCTAGGATTGACAAGTTCAACAATTGTTTGGTTAAACTTGAAAGACGTTCACTCTCTTGTTCAATAAGTTCAAAATAATGCTTTTCTTCAACTGTTTCCACAGCACCATCTTTCAATGCGATTGCCATCCCCCTAATAGCTGTTAGCGGTGACTGAAGCTCATGGGACACGTTTGCAATGAAATCCTTACGCATTTGCTCCGTTTTATCTAATTCCTCTGCCATGAAATTAAAGCTTTTGGCTAACTGTCCTATTTCATCCTTATTTTTTACATTCAAGCGGATTTGAAAATTTCCTCTTGCTAATTCTTTTGTTGCATGGGTGATTCTAACAAGAGGTTCGACTAAAAAACGGGTTGTGGTTAAAATCAGCGAGGTTCCGATAAACAAAACGATAAATAATGCGGTTAATAAAATATTTCGAATCTGACTAAATTGTTCTGTCAAATTAGGTTTAATAAATAACGCATATCTCCCGTTTTTAGTTTCAAATGGTAGTCCAATCAAAAGTGGTTCAACTTCTTTTCGATAGACATCACCGGCAATAACATCCCTAATCGTCTTTTTACTAAATTCACTGGATTTTGGAACATTAGGTGTTTTTGATACCAAGCCATTTTGATCATAAAGATATACCTCATAAGGTAAGGAGGAAATGCTTTTTAAGTATTCATCAAAGCCCTTATCACCTAAATTTTTGTATAAATTAATCATTCCTTTTCCTTGGTTAATGACCTCCGTTTCGCGAATTTTGATAATTTGATTTTGAAAAAAAAGAGACGTGATTAAAAAGGAAAGTATCAATGACACAATAATAACAATAAAATAATTTAAAATATTTTTGATATAAATAGATTGGATCATGATAAAACCTCTAATTTATAACCAAGTCCCCTTACAGTAGTAATTTGCAGAATGTCCTCATAATTTTTAAATTGCTTTCGGAGTTTTTTTATGTGAGTATCGACTGTTCTTTCATCTCCTTCATAATCAAGTCCCCAAATTCTCTCGATCAGCTGTTCTCTTGTAAAAATTTTTCCAGTTTGACTTGCTAGCATATATAATAACTCAAACTGCTTTATTGGTAGCAAGAAATCCTCATCCTTGATTTGAACCTTATAGCTGCTATTATCAAGGGAAATATCATTAAAAGTTATTCTCCCGGCCGAAGCTACACCATATCTTTTTAAGAGGGATTTTACTCGCATAACAAGCTCAACTGGATGAAAAGGCTTTGTGACATAATCATCAGTGCCTAGTTTAAAACCTTTAATTGTATCATTTGTTTCAGCTCTAGCTGTTAACATCAAAACGGGAATCTCGAAATAAGCTTTAATTTTTTCACAAAGCTCCCAACCATCTACATTTGGCATCATCAAATCAATAACCGCACAGTCTATTTTCTCTTGTTCTAATATGTCAAGTGCCTCTTTGCCATCACAGGCGATTTTTGTTTGAAACCCTTCTTTCTCTAAATAAAGCTGTGTCACCCTACGGATATTAACATCATCATCTGCTATTAATATTGTTGTCTTCATTATGTACGTATTCCTCCTATAGCAATATAGTCTATTTTAACCAATTATGATTGGGAATTTAATTATTTTTTAACTGATTCTGGGTAACTTAGAGGTGAATATTGGGGTTGTACGATTGAATATAAACAACGAAATTATTTGTTGCGTAGTATAAGTCTACTACGTATTAAGAAATGACAGGCACAGATATTCACCATTATTGAATGTAATACTTTTTTAATTGTTGCTTTCATTAAAGAGTGATTTTGGAATACCTTAGTTTGGTTTCTAATTTAGCTGCACAGTGCCTCCCAGAGAAATCCTGTTTCATAAAATGTTTCCCCAAAAAAGAAAAAGCACAATCTCCTTAAAGATTGAGCTTTTAAAACATTACACTAATTCAATTTTTGCAACAGCCTCACAATGCGTCGTCTGCGGAAACATATCCACCGGCTGCACTTCAACGGTCTTGTATCCCCCGTCTTCCAGAATCCTTAAATCCCGTGCTAATGTTGCCGGGTTACAGGATACATAAACCACTTTTTTAGGCTTCATTTCAATGATGGTTTGCAGCAATGCTTCATCACAGCCCTTTCTCGGTGGGTCGACGACCAACACATCGGCAGCATTGCCTTCTTTGTACCATTTTGGAATCACAACCTCTGCTTCCCCGGCAGCAAATTCCGCATTCTCGATTCCGTTCAAGGCTGCATTCCGTTTCGCATCTTCAATGGCCTCTGGAACCACTTCAACGCCGAAAACCTTTTGTGCTTTTTGGGCTAAAAATAATGAAATGGTTCCAATTCCACAATAGGCATCAATCACCTTTTCTTCGCCGCTAAGGTCGGCATATTCTAGCGCCTTCTCATATAACACCTTGGTTTGTACAGGATTGACTTGATAAAAGGACAAAGCTGAAATGGCAAATTTCACATCTCCAATATAATCGTAAATAACCTCATTTCCCCATAGGACCTTCGTTTTTTCACCAAGGATAACATTCGTCCGCTTTGAATTCACGTTATGAACAATCGATTTCACCTTAGGGAGGCGCGCCACTATTTCCTCCACCAACTTATCTTTTTGAGGAAGATCTGCTGTTCTGGTGATGATGACCACCATAAGCTCGCCCGTTTGCTGCCCATACCTGGCCATAATATGACGGAGCACCCCTTTATGGGACTCCTCATGATAGGCAGCAATGCCAAGCTCGCTGGCTATTTCTTTGACTATTTGGACTGCTTCATTTATTTCCGGCAGCTGAATCAAGCTCTCATTCGTATCAACAATTTCATGGCTTCTTGGTTTGAAAAAACCAGCAATCAGTTTGCCGTCCTTTTCCCCTACAGGCACCTGAGCCTTGTTCCGATAGTGCCATGGATGGTCCATCCCTAAAATTGGATGAACAATTACATCTTCCAGTTTTCCAATGCGGGTCAGAACCTGGCGAACTTGATTTTCCTTATATTTTAGCTGGCCTTCATAACTAATATGCTCGAGCTGGGTGCCGCCATACTTGTGCCGCTCGCTGCTAGCAATCTCCACCCGGTAAGGGCTTTTTTCATAAAGCTCAATCAATCGCCCAAAACCATAGCCTTTACCCGTCTTAATTACTTTTATTTTTGCCTTTTCACCTGGCAGCCCGTTTGGGACAAATAATGGATATCCCTCGACCTTCGCCACGCCGGCCCCGTCATGGGTTAAATCTTCAAAAACTACATCTATATAATCATTTTTAGTTACTGGTATTGGTCTGTTCATCGATTTCTTCCTTTGCTCCGAATTAACTAGAAAAATTGTACCACATTCTAGTAGAGATTACGAAATATGCCCTTTTTCATGTTCTTAGCCTTTTGGCCCCATTCAAATGAGAAGTATAGTAAAATCAAGTTAAGATGGAATGTTGGAAAATAGAGGAGTGGTGATGGTTGAATATCGAAATAGATGCTGGATCAAAAGAGTGGATAGAATCTAAAGGGAATCAGTTAACGGTAAAAACGTTGGAAGTAAAAGCCTGCTGTGCTCCTGGGGTGCAGGAACTGGTGGCTGTGCCTGGAAAACCAAAGACTTTGAACAATTATCATGAGATTTTAATCGATAATCTCTCCATCTATGTACAAAAAAATATTAGAAGTAAGGAAAAACTCATATTAAAATTATCCGGGTTTAGCATTTTAAAATCCATTTCCGCAAAACTTCAATAAAAATAAAGAAAACTCGCCGATTGGCGAGCCGTTAGGCGAAGACAGAGGCGTAGTTGCACTTATGCCTGATAGAAAAGTTATACTTTTCTATCGGCCGAAAAAACAGCACCCATTCAATCTTCCATGAATGGGTGCTGTCATGTTAAGCGACTTCCTGTTCAGAATTTTTTACTAAGACATCTTGTGGTATTTTCCATAGCTTAATCCATTTAGCAATGGAAGTAACCATGATGACGATGCCTAAGATCAGCATGACAATCGAAAGGATACCATTTAATACATTATATCCAGGGTTTGCTGCATTCAAGTAGACATTTTTCACCATCCAATATCCGGCTACCATGACTGTAACAAACAGGTAAGCAAGCGGGATTAGACATGTCAGCATGTACCAGCGCTTTTCTGCAATCTTGAGTACAACTGTCGCTCCAACAATGAGGCCGATTGATGCCATCAATTGGTTGGATACACCGAACAGTGCCCAGACGGAACTAATGTCACCTGAGAAAAGAAGATAGCCCCAGACGAAACAGGCTAATGCACTGGCGACGATATTTGCGCCGATTGAATCTGTCCGTTTTAACGGTTTAATGAAGTCACCTAAGAAATCTTGAATAAGGTAACGAGCAACCCGTGTTCCTGAGTCAATCGCGGTTAAGATAAAGACAGCTTCAAATAGAATAACAAATTGATAGAAATAGGAAGCTAATTTTTCAAAAATCGGAACAGCAGCGAAGATGTAGGTCATCCCAACCGCAAGTGTAACGGCACCACCTGTTCTGCCTTCAAGGTCCATGCCAACTTCTTTACCAAGTTCATCTAAATGAACCGTTTCCATTCCTAGTGTGGCAAATTTCTCTGGTGTGGAGTTAATCGCAAAGTAATCGCCGGGTTGCAGTGATACAGCGGCAATTAATGCCATAATCGCTACTAAACATTCCACAAGCATGGCACCAAAAGCAACACCTTTTATATCGCTCCATCGATTAACCATTTTCGGCGTTGTACCAGAGCCAACGAATGCGTGGAAACCTGAAATCGCTCCACATGCAATGGTGATGGAGATAAATGGCCAAACCGGACCCGCTATAACAGGACCCCCGCCATTCAGAAATTCTGTAAATGCTGGGAATTGTACATCTGGATTGACAATGAATACCCCAATTATTAATGCCGCAAATACGCCAATTTTCATAAAGGTACTTAAATAATCGCGCGGTGCCAGTAATAGCCAAACCGGTAATGCGGCTGCAAAAAAAGCATAGATTGGAAGAATAAGTGCTAATGTACTTTTCTCAAGGGTTAATAGATCGCCAAACCATGTTCCTTGAATGTTTGGTCCTAAAATAATCGCGACCATGATTAAAGCAAAGCCGACAATCGTAGCAAGTTTTAAGTTTCCGGTCTTTTTATGATACAAACCAACCCCCATTGCAATTGGAATCGTGATTCCTACCGCAAATGTTCCCCATGGGTTTCTTTCAAGTGCACCAAGAACAACCATTGATAATCCTGCCATCGTAATCGTGATAATAAATAACATGGCTAGTCCTGTACAGAACCCTGCGACAGGTCCAAGTTCTTCTTTTGCTACTTCTGATAAAGATTTTCCATCTCTACGCATAGAGGCAAAGAGAACAACCATATCGTGAACCGCTCCGCCAATTACAGCACCGACTAGGAGCCAAATCAAGCCTGGCAAATAACCAAATTGTGCTGCCAAAATAGGGCCAACTAACGGACCTGCTGCTGCAATCGCCGCAAAATGGTGGCCAAAAACGACCCATTTGTTTGTTGGGACATAGTCTCGTCCATCTTCCAGCTTCTGAGCAGGTGTCGGTTTTGAATCATTAAGCCTTAAAACCTTTGCTGCCATGAAAGTACCATATAAACGGTACACAATTAAAAGGATACATATTGAAGCAATAACAATTGTAATCGCATTCATTCTTCTCCAAACCCCCTAACTATTGTTTCTTCATCATCCATTTTACAAAATGAAAGCGCATTTACTTTGTTTTCAAGATAAAATGCAGAAATAGAAGGGTGAGTTGCAAAAATCAATCAATGAAATGCAAATTTTCTAAAAACCAAGTTGCTGCTTTAATAACTTTACATATGTTCGACTTACGGGAACCTGCGAGCCATCACTCATATGTAAATTATAAGTAGAATTAAACCATGGTTCGATTTCGACAATATGATCCAAGTTCACGATAAAACTTCGATGAACACGTAAAAATTTAGCGTTATTCACCTTTTTTTCCAAAACAATGAGAGCTTCAGCTACTTTATAGGCTTGTTCGCATGTGACAATGTTACACTTACCTTCACTAGATTCTAAATAAAGAATGTCTGTTACGGTTAGTAGAACAATCCTTTCATCCACAAGGACCGCTATTTTTCCATTATTGTTCTGTTTCACGGACGATTGGATCAGGTTATTCTTATTCCCGAGATTTTGCATCTTCTTAATTTTTTCCAAGGTTTTTTGAATCCGTTCTTCATCAAATGGCTTTAAAATATAATCGACTGCATTTAATTCAAATGCCTCTAAAGCATACTCATCATAGGCTGTTGCAAAAACAATCGCTGGAGTTTGCTCAAGTGGTTCTAATTGCCTCGCTAAACTCAACCCATTCTCTTCAGCTAATTCAATATCCAAGAAAACAAGATCTGGTTTTAGCTCTGTTATACCAGCGACTGCATCCTCGACGCAATCAGCTTCTCCTAAAATTTCCACTTGTTCACTTCGAATCAGCAGGTATTTTAATTCATCTCTCGCTAATGGTTCATCATCCAATATATAGGCCTTCAACATCTTGCTTAAACACTCCTTTACTGTCGAGCGGAATGGAAATGGTAATGGTAGCTCCACGATTGACTTTGCTTTTTAACGTTAAACTGGCTTGACCATTGTATATTCCTTTTAGCCGTTCACTTATATTAAAAATCGCTGTGCCATTTCCTTTTTTAGAATCGACAACCTGGTTACCGAGGACTTCTATTTGGCCTTCAGGTATTCCCTTTCCATTATCAGCTACAATAATTTGTAACAGATTCTTTTTTGAAAAAATCGTTACTGTAATTTGCCCTTGCGATTTACTTCGTGGAAAACCATAATGGATGGCATTTTCAACTAAAGGCTGCAAGATAAAAGGTGGAATCAGTACCTTTTCGAGCTCCGGTTCTATTTGAAAATCAATGGTATATTTGTTAGGAAAACGCGTTTGTTCCAATGATAAATAGGCCTTAACATTTGCTAATTCTTTTTCCAGAGGGATCAGCATCTGCCTGGCACCTTGAAGGTTTCCACGAAAAAAAGAGCTTAATTCTAATAGTAGTTTACGTGCTTTATCTGCATCTGTCCGGCAAAGTGCTGAAATGGTATTAATACTATTAAATAAAAAGTGTGGATGAATCTGTGCCTGTAAGGCTTTAATCTCTGCATCCTTTAATAGCTTTGTCTGTCTTTCTGCCTCCGCAAGCTCAAGCTGCGTCGAAAAAAGATTGGCTAGACCTTCTGCCAATTCCTGCTCCACCTTGTCCAGTTTATCAGGCTCTGTATAGTACATTTTGAATGTACCATAAATATTATTTTTAACTTTTAATGGCAGGACAATAGCAGCTTCTAACGGGCATTGACTATGAATACAGGAGATTTCCTGCTTCGTTCTTGCAATTGAAATCTTCCCGCTATCGAGTACCTTTCTCGTCAAGCCCGTCTCAGGCTTGGTATTAGGGACATGGTGATCTGAGGCAGCGCCAACATGTGCCAAGACTTGTTGATCATCGGTTATCGCTACTGCGTCGGCATTCGTAAGTTCTAGCATAATCTCGGAGATTTCCTTACATGAGTGGATGGTTAGGCCTTGACGGAAGTATGGCAAGGTTTGATCCGCAATCAGAAAGGCTTGGTTTGTTTGATTTGCGCGAGCACGTTCTTCGTCCCGTTTCATGATTTGAATAATAAGCATAAACAGCAATGTCCCTAAACCATTTCCGAAAATCATCGGAAAACCAATGAGCTGAACGAGTTCCCAGGCATGGCTAAAGGGTTTTGCGGTAACTAGAATAATTAACATTTGAACCGCTTCCAAGACCATTCCCATTATGACTGCAAACGCTGGGGTAATTTGTTTTCGCTTTTTTCCAAAGTATCCAGCCACAATACCAGCTAGAATGGTAGAAAGGGCACAAGAAATGGCAGTGAAGCCGCCAAGTGTGTAACGATGGATGCCGGCAATAAGCCCAGCACCAATGCCAACGGCAGGTCCCCCTAATAGACCGCCAATCACAATCCCCATTACTCTAGTATTGGCAAGTGCACTCTCCTGGTTCATTTCAGTAAGCCACTCAGGTCTGCCAATGGTATGATGGTGGACTTCAATTCCCGTATAATTACTAATGATTCCAAAGGTACCAAAAAGTAAAATAAGCTTAACTTTCTCATTTGTGCTGTGCTTATTTTGAATAACCTGGCGAAACGAGCGCATCTGCGCTAGCAAAAAAGCAACAATGACAATAATTCCAACCTTCTCGAGCATCAATGGAGCTAAATTGAGCATTTTTCTCCTCCTTTACTGACCATACTCAAACGCTTTCATTAGAATCTCGTCAAAACATTCGTGCCCTTTACTCATTATAGGAAATGACAGGATTTTGCGAAAGAGTTTTATCGAGTTAAAGAATTCCAGCTAATATGAATTCTAATAGATTGATCAAAAAGATGGTGCCAGGTACACCCTGAAGTTTGCAGGAATTTGTCGAGGTAATAAAGAGGCAAAAAGGAACCGTTCATATCATAAAACATGAACGGTTCCTCACTTGGTCTATTTAAGATATTCGTAATAATCTTGGGAATGATAGCTTCTAAATCCGCATGATTCGTAGAGTCCCAGTGCATAGGCATTTTTAGCCTCTACCTCGAGAAAAATAGGCAATCCTTTTTGATCCGCCATTTTCACCACTTTTGTTAAAGCCTTTCTCCCGTTCCCTTTCCCCCGGAGTTCGGGGAAAATAGCAAAACCATAAATCCACACTTCGCCATTCTTTTCGGAAACGCGCATTTTCCCTGCCGTCTTTCCATTTGCTTCAATAATGAGCCTTTGATCACCACTGTTGTCCCTGATGGTCTGATGATACTCACGCGCCTCTTCTTCACTAAAACCAAATCCTGAGACTTCCAGCTGAATTTCCGCTTCCCGGTCATCAGCTGATATAGACGGTCTAAGCGTAATTGCAGAATCTTCAGTCAATTCTGTTTTCTGCCATTTCATTTGATATTCTGCAACCGAAAAGGTACACGGAATCGTTTTCAAAAATTCCTTTGCTGTCTGCGAGTCTGTTGGGGCGTTTAACAAAATCGTCTCGAAATTTTGATTCTTCGCCTCCTCGAGTCCCATTTCCAGCAGTCTAGAAAATATTCCTCTTCTTCGGTATTCCGGATGTACCATTCCACAAAGCTCGACCTTATTGCCAAAACCATAGCTTCCGAGAAAACCAACAAGCTGGCCATCTTCATACTGGAAGAAGTCTTCTGTTTTATTTTCGTCCCGGTTTTCAAGCATCTCAAAATTCAGCTTCAGCTCAAATCCGCCCTCGTTCTCACAAACCTCCTGAAGAGCCTTTATTTCATTTAATTGTACCCTTGTTAACATACTTATCACTCCTATCAAATCCACCTATTCTTATTCTTCTTGCTGCCTGGTTATTCCTTCTTTTCCGCAAGATTATTTAAGGGACAAGGAGTCTGTCACTATCTCTCTGCTTATTATATTTAAAGTTAAACAAAGTTGTAGTAGTTCATTTGCATACTCTGGAAAAAAATCACCTGTTTCATATTTTGTCAGGTAGAGTAGTTCTTTCACTGTCCGCTGTCCATCCATCCAATAAAAAAGGAAGTCAGCATATCCAAGTGATACGTTCGGCTTCACTTCTTTTAACCAGTGATACCTCTCTTGTAGTGATAACTGTTTAATTTCATCCACCAAAAGAATCGGGGCTGAATAATTTCTGCGGTAAATGGCATTCATCCAATCTTGTGATACATCCTGATTGGCAAGTAATGGCTGAAACTCTTTCTTAGCAATTTCCGAAACGATCTCTGCCTGTCTAAGAATCAGCCCCTTCATTTGTCCGATCGCCTCTTGTAAACTCCTAAAATTACGAAGGTTAGCATATGAATCTAATTGTGATAAGGATTCTTCTTCATATTTTATATAGATGGAAAAGGCATTTCTAAATTGCTCCTCAGATAGATTTCTTTTTAATAGCCATTCTTTTGCATGAGTAAGATGAGTACCGACTGTTCCCAAATGGTGCATTGTATAGGAAAGCCAATCAGACTCTTCTCCATTTGCCAAACCGTAGCCATATAAAGCAGTTACTGTTCCCACAAGCTTCATCATGTTTTCATCGAGATTTTTAGTAGAATCATCCGTTGTATGGTAATGCTTATCTGGCCATTGAATGACCATTGGACAAGGAATCCCAATCGTAGGATCAGAAATAATATAATGATCACTTCCACCGGAAAAGCGCGTCTTCACATAATGCACCGTGCTATATTCTGTAGTGCCAGTGAAATTTGCGGTATTATTAGCAATCTCTTCAACTAATTTATACGCAAACCTGTCAACAAAAGTCGGCAGCGCCAATGGCGGTTGTTCAATACATAAAGGACCGCCGCCCTTCGTTTGGTCAGCCCCTACCATATCTAAATTCAAAGCTGCTACTGTAAGTGGAATTCGCTCAGGATGCTGGTGAAAATAAGCACACGTTCCTGTCATTTCAGGCATCATTAAAAATCTGATTCCAAGCTCCGGTTTTGGTAGAGTTCCTTCATTTATTAATCGGGTTAACGTCCGTATCACTTCCATTAATGTACCCGGACCGGATGCGTTGTCCTGCCCACCCGGATAGGGGTGACATAGATGACTGACCAGTAAAATCTCCTTCTCTTTTTTACCTGGAATAAGATATTCAATATTTTCAAATTGCCCTTCTTCCAAATCAGCTTTGACAAAGGCTTTTAACTGGACAGGTTGTTTTTTCGAAAGATTTCTAAGCTCCTCCCCGATCCTTGGCGAAACTACAAAACCAAAGGATTTCACTTCCTCTTCATGGTTCCACCAAAATGAAGTATATTGCCTTGTATCCGGTAAATCCATCCGTGTACGGATTGGTTTAAATTCTGTAAGATTATCAAAAATAAGACCTGCACATTTATATTTCTCGACTGCTAACGCATGAATGATAGAAACATTTCCTCTGACTAGGGCCATTTTCCCCTCAAGATTAAGCCCCTCATAACTGCTTTCTTCTTCTGCATTTTCAATGACGACCAATTCAGCCTCAATTCCGTCTTCCGGTGTTGAAATACTTCTTTGAACGACGGAGATTTCTTCCTCATTAAATCGGGCAATTCTTTTTCGAAAGGGGACCTCAATCCAAAGTTCTGCTCCCTCACATTTCCATTCCTGAAAAGAGAAATGCGATAAGAATCGCTCTCCGAATTGCGCAGGATAAGATACAAGTTCAGCATTCACTCCGTCTCTTTCCAACATCTGAATGACCTCTCGAGCAGCTTGTCGATATCCCGGTGATGCTTGAATTCGATGATATTGGGCAATTCGATCTGCATATCGAAAGGCTTGTCGGCCTGACAATTCTTCCTCAATCACTCTTTTCCAATTATTAAACACGTGATCCCCTCCATCCTCTTTCCTTCTATAATTCTATTTTTCCAAATGAAAAACCTTTTTTTCTGAACAGGGGTCCCAGTAACTTATTTAAGAATGGAAATGGGACACAGAACCTGTTAAACTGTCCCAGCAGCCCTTTTTTCAACAAAATGCAAGAAAATTGTCAGATTATTTTTGTTTTCAAATATAATAAAAGTGTATATGATTATAACTATCTCATTGGAAGGAGTGGATACCAATAAAAATAATAAAGATTTTTTCCATTCCATTACTCCTTGCCTTCCTTGCTTTTAACTTTTTACACTTTTCAAACACGATCCCACGCTCACATTCAGAAATTAAAGCAATCATCAACCTTGATGATTCGGTGGCGAAGTCGCAATCCTACGATGAGAAAAAGCAGCTAATCGACCTGCAAATCCTCTTTGGGCTTACCTTGGCCCTTTTAACAGAAGTGATTCCACTCATTAGTTTGTCTTCAAAGTTTGACAGAAAGCATATTTTTCTTATCCCCATTTTTCATCAATCGAATTACGTGATCCTCCCTCTCGAATCATAAGTTAAAATTTGATTCTAAAGGAGGATGTAAATATGTGGATCCGTTTCGTAATGATTGGGTTCTTTTCGTTATCAGCAGCAGGCATGCTAACGTACCAAGGCATCGAAATATTCCATGCCTTTATGGATTTTTTTAAGCAAAAGTAATAGAAAAAGCAGACGCCAAAAGGTTGGGTAACAACCATTTGGCGTCTGCTTCTTTTTTGGCTTATTCCTTCATTGCCGCAACTTTCTCTTTCACTTCTTCAATGTTTTTCATCTTGTTATCCCAGCATTTTTGGCTAAGGTCAAGAGGGTAATCTTCCGGATTCATAATCCGCTTGTACTCGTCCCATAATGCATCGAGATTTTGCTTCAGATACTCGCGGGACTCCTCTAAGCAAGGAATTTCATAAACGAGCTCTCCGCCCGTAAAAATATCTTCATGTAGCTCTTTTGCCGTAAAGTTTGTAACCACCTTGTTAATGTAAGTATGGGTTGGGTGGAACATTCTTAACTTCTTTTCCGGGAGCTTTTCATCCTCCAGCGCAATGTAATCACCTTCTGCATGGTGGTTGGTATTATTGATAATCCGGTACACCTTCTTCATCCCCGGAGTCGTCACTTTATCCGGATTAGAGGAAATCTTAATCGTATCCTCCATATGGCCGTCCGCTTCTTCAATCGTGACAATTTTATAAACAGCACCAAGGGCAGCCTGGTCGAAAGCAGTAATCAGCTTCGTGCCGATACCCCAGCTATCGATTTTGGCTCCCTGCGCTTTTAAGTTGATAATTGTGTGCTCATCCAAATCGCTTGAGGCATAAATTTTTGCATCTGCAAAACCCGCTTCATCCAGCATTTTTCGCGCTTCCTTTGAAAGATAAGCAAGGTCGCCGCTATCGAGGCGAATTCCGATAAAATTAATCTTATCTCCCAGTTCCTTCGCCACTTTAATCGCATTTGGCACGCCGAGGCGGAGGGTATCATACGTATCGACTAAAAAGACACAGTCTTTATGTGATTCCGCATATTTATGAAAAGCAGTGTATTCATCTTTATAAGCTTGGACCATCGAATGCGCATGGGTTCCCGCAACAGGAATACCAAACATTTTACCTGCCCTAACATTGCTGGTTGCTTCAAAGCCGGCGAGATAAGCGGCTCTTGTGCCCCAAATGGCAGCGTCCATTTCCTGGGCACGTCTTGACCCAAACTCCATCGCCACTTCATTGCCAACCACTTGCTTGATGCGCGACGCCTTTGTCGCAATTAATGTTTGGTAATTCACAATGTTGAGCAAGGCTGTTTCAATTAACTGCGCTTCTGCCAAAGGTGCATCAACCCGTATAATCGGCTCATTGCCAAAAACGAGCTCGCCCTCTTTCATCGAACGAATCGAGCCAGTGAAACGCATTTCTTTAAGGTATGCTAAAAAATCTTCTTTGTATCCTACTTCATTTTTCAAATACTCAAGGTCTTCTTCGCTAAAACGGAAGCCTTGAATAAACTGAATGACTTTTTCTAGGCCAGCAAAAACAGCATAGCCATTGCCAAAAGGAAGCTTACGGAAAAATAATTCAAAGACCGCACGTTTATTATGTATCCCATCTCTCCAATATGTCTCTGCCATATTGATCTGATATAGGTCCGTATGCAAAGTTAAACTATCATCATGATAAATGTGTTTCATAATCGCCCTCCGGAATACTATTACAGCTTTTCACCATTACAAATAATAATACCATTAAAAAGACTATATAACCATAGCTCCGAGCGATTGTTCAAAATGACCGAGGGCCCATTCATGCCCTGCCGGATTAAATGATGCGACAGCATCCTTATAGACAACAATCTTAAAGCCTTTATTATACGCATCTACGGCTGTATGAAGAACGCAAATATCGGTGCAGACACCAACCAAGTGAACCTCGGTAATGCCCCGCTCACGTAATTTGATTTCAAGGTCTGTTCCTGCAAACGCGGAGTATCTTGATTTATCCATATAAGCTACATTGTCACGGTTCTTGTTTTCATCATAAACCTGTTGTAGTGCACCAAACAGATCCCTGCCAGCGGTACCGCGAAGATTATGCGGCGGGAACAGCTTCGTTTCCGGATGATATTCATCGCCTTGATCATGAACATCGATGGCAAAAACAACATAATCGCCATTTTTAATAAATTCTTTTGTCAATTGGGCGATCTTCCCTTCAATCGCCTGCCCCGGCTTACCGCATGTTAACGCCCCTGCATCCGCCACAAAGTCATACGTATAATCGATATTGATTAATGCCTTGTTTACCATTACCCCTTCACTCCTTCATCTGTCTTGACTGATGTCTTTAATCCATTATACATACTATTCCTGAACGCTGAAAGCGAAATCTCTTAAGAAAAACCGGGCAAAAACCCGCCCAGTTCTTTTTTGTGTAGCGAACTTCCAATTCTTTAGTACTCTCGCCATATATTTCTTATTAATAATCAGAATACGTTTCTAGTCCACATTTTTCACAAGAAAACATTGTTTGGTTGTAGGATCTCCGACATCGGCTACCGAACAATCATTCTTTTCTTGGCTACGGTCGCTTATAACCACTATAAGCTACCGAAACACCTCTTTTTTCCTGGCTACGGTAGCTTATAACCTCTATAAGCTACCGAAACACCTCTTTTTTCTTGGCTACGGTAGCTTATAACCTCTATAAGCTACCAAAACACCTCTTTTTTCTTGGCTACGGTAGCTTATAACCTCTATAAGCTACCGAACTACCTCTTTTTTCTTGGCTACGGTCGCTTACAACCTCTATAAGCTACCGAACCACCATTTTTTCTCAATGTCAAAAATTTCATTATTCTTATCTTTTTTAAAAAAAGCCCGTCCCAATGGAACGAACTTTTTCTTAACTATATTTTTTTCCTGATTGCCAATTTGTCGGCCGGTCATTTGGACGTATGTCAGCAAGCGGAACAAATACCTCTAAATGACGGTATAGGTTTTCAAACTCCGCTGGCAATAAGCCGCCAAATTCGCCATCTAGATTCAACTGCACCTTTTCACTAGAATAAACTTTAATGCGGTTCGCCTGCGTGTAAATCACATTCTGATCATTGACGTGTTCACCACGAACGGCTAACGTCGCAATTCGGATAAACTCAGCAAGATTTACTTTTTTCAAAATTAACAGCGAAAATAAGCCATCATTTATCGAGGCATCAGGCGCCAGCCTTTCAAACCCACCAATTGAATTGGTCAGACCCACAAGAAACATCATCGCTTCGCCTTCAAATAACTTCCCATCATACTCGATCCTTAGGTGTGATGCCTTAATGGATGGCAGCATTTCCATGCCTTTTAGATAGTAGGCAAGCTGGCCGAGCATCGTTTTTAATTTGCTTGGCACTTCGTAGGTAAGTTCGGTGATTTTGCCGCCGCCTGCAATATTAATAAAATATTTATCATTGATGCGTCCAATATCGACGGGGATCAATTCCCCTTTAGTGATAATATTGACTGCCGTACTAACGTCCCTTGGAATATGTAAGGCACGGGCAAAGTCATTTGTAGTACCAGTCGGAATAATACCTAGTTTCGGGCGATACTCCTGATCCGCGAGTCCATTCACCACTTCGTGAATCGTTCCATCACCGCCTGCTGCAATAACGATATCATATTTACGTTTGACAGCAATCTGAGCTGCCTTCGTTGCATCGCCTGCACCGGACGTAGCGTGGCAGGATGCTTCATATCCGGCTGCTTCTAACTTTTGAAGAATTTCCGGAAGATGACGCTTAATCATTTCACGCCCTGAGGTAGGGTTGTAAATCAGTCTTGCTCTTTTCATCATTTCATCATCCTATTTTTTGAAATAACAATTGGCTCCGTTAGTTCTATATTCTACCAATTATCATCCTTGCTTACAAATCTTAGATAGCGGTTCCACACCACCAGCAAGCCAAAGTCCACTACCTATAATAACTCTTTTTATTATTTTTGCAAAAATAATAAGCGGAAGCGCGCGTTCCGCCTCCGAAGCTTACTCTTATGTGCTAAGGTTTGTTTAATCGATTGTATTCAGACTCACTGAATAAGCATTGGCAATATTAATCCGATATTTACCTTCACCAGATTGATACACCGCATTTTTTGCCCTCGATTGATCATGACCCTCGGAACTTACTTTCTCCGTTACCTTCCAGTCGCCATCCTTCCCTCTCACATCTTGGACATCAACCGCAGCCACCTTTAAATTACTGCCCGATGCGACATCTACGGCAATCGAGGAGGTACTTTCAATGCTCCAATCATTTTCAAGCATCCGTGGTTTTAAGGTTAGTGAGTTATCATTACCAATGACTTCAAGTTTAACATCTTTTGGAACTAGGATTGTTGCCGCCACAATACCGTGCGAATAAAACGGCCCAATTTCGTTCGGCAGCGACTTTACATTCAGATAAAGCGTATCACCCTTTTGGTTGGCAGCAATAATATCATCGGCGCTTTTAAGCAGACCCACTTTTTTCGCCGTTTGCACCCTGTACGTTCCAAACATGGAAACCGCTTTTTCCTCCGTCGCTTCAATCGTCATATCATAGCCAACCGTCCTCACTACAACCCGTTTGATGCTATCATCGGTTTTATAAGCGAAAGCTGGAAGTTCAAACGATCGCTCTTCCCTGGCCATAACATCTTCCACTTTGCCCATAATCCCTGTGGTACTTAATATTGCAAATACAATTCCAGCAGTCCCAAGCACTCCGACAAAAAAGATACTGAGAAAGTCATATTTTAACACCGGCTTCTCCTGCCGCGACAAAAACAAATAGATCAAAATTTCAATTCCAAGGACTACCAATAAAAGCGGCCACCATGCTGTCATTACCTGAACAAGATCTAATCCGAGAAACTTTGAGAAAAAAAGGAAGAGGCCAAGGAATAAGAGCGAGGCACCCATCGAAAATGTACCAACTCGCCATGTTCTCATATTTTTTCAGCCCCCTTTCTTTTTCGGAGCATAAACCCAATTCCGGCTCCGATTAGGGCCAGTCCTGCTATTGCTTTTCCCCACTTATTCATGATTCCCCGCCTCCTTCTTTTGCTTGCTTCCGGATAAAAGCTTTATCCCCCCGCCAATCAACAGGAGACAAACAAGTCCAGTTTGGAAGTAACCTTGAACCCAATACATAACGTCGATATTAATTAATCTTCCTATTATTGGTGAAAATGCCGGGAGCAGGACGTTCATTACTAAATAGTAGGCACCCAGTAAGATTAGCCCAATTCCGACCCATTTTTGATGATTAAGAAAATAGGCGATGATTGGGATATCTTCCACTTTTTCTTCCCCATACCTTGAAACCTTTTGCATCGCGTCAAAAAAGCTGTAAAACCAGATAATCGGGATTAGGAACAAGAAGATGCCAAGCCGTAACACATCTAAGATATAAACTGAAAACAAGAACGCAGCCATCAGTTGGATTCCACGTCGCTGCAAGCCTAGATACAGATGCCCTGCTCCTGGAAAAATCGAGAGGAAGGTGGCAATTGCCTTGCTTTTCTTTCCGTCCTCGCGCCGTAATTCAAAATCCTCATAAATTGTTCGGTCAATTAACTCTTCACCGCGCTGCTTTTTATTTACCTGCTGCACAGCATCAAAAAATCCGTATACCCAGATAATCGGCAAGCCCGCCAAAAAGACGAGAAATTCACTGCGGCTGGATAGGGCCGTAATAAAAATAACCATGACACCTAGACCCAAAAATGTGGCCAGTAACGTTAAGCCCCGATTCATTAATCCAAGTTGAAAATGACCTAGACCGGGTACAAATGACAGAACAATCGTATAAAAACGTTCTGAATCTTGCGCGGTCTTTGAATTCGGGAAGTCCGGATTTGCCTCCGTAAGTGCCTTCTTTTGTTTCGAAATCTGAACGCCCATATCAATGAAACTAATCAAATAGATGAGGATACCGGCCATGAAGGTTAGGACCGCGAATTCCCCATTATGATTACCCGCGAATAAGGAAATCACAGTTACAAACGCCAAACCTATTACCGATAGTAAATACATCACCCCGCGAACGATGTTTCCGAAATAAATATGACCGAGGCCAGGAAATAGCGATAATGTTAATGCCTTAGTCGAACTTTTCATTTCTTATTTGCCTCCTTTTTTTCTAGTGAATCCATCCATGCAAATGTTTTATTAATAACGCCTTCCGTCACAGAAGGCTTTTTTTCCTGAACTTGTATCGGGGTTTCGATTGATTTCGCATAAGTGGCAAGCGATTGAAACGCACCAGAGAATGTTAATAGCAGCGTTGCAGCCGCAGCCAGCAGATAGTGAAATCCCGCCTGCTGATACCAAGACTTTTTCTTGCTTGCTTTTTGTTCAACATGCTGGGTGTCAGGCACCAATGGAACCATTGACACAGTGTTAAGATTTCTAACGGTGTCAGGCACCATATTTGAAACCTCAGCCATCACGAGATCTGTAAAGCTACTCTGATTTGATAGAATCGGAAGTGATGTTTCATTTTCCGCCATTGCTTGTAAATATAGCTCAAGACATTGGTCGCACGTATACAAGTGTGTTTCCAATTGCTCACGATTCTGGTCACTCATTTCGTCTTTGACATATTGCAGCCATTCTTCGTAACTGTAATGCTTCATGAAAAATCATCCTCCTTCCAATTCTTCTTCATCCAATGTCGTGCCCGGTATAACTTCGTTTCAATCGTTTTCACCTGGACATTTTGTTCCTCGGCCATTTGCTGATAGCTTTTCTCCGCTATGTAAAAGCCATAAATCACTTCGCGGTAATTCTCTGGTACTTCATTTAGCTTTTTCCTAACCAGCCTGCGTCGGTCCTGCTCGATAACTTCATTTTCAACACTATCCTTCGGTGTTCCCAAGGCCTGTTGCTCGAGTGCGTCGACAACTTCCTCTCTTCTTCTTGCCTGTTTCCGCTTTACATCTATCGCATGATTAACGGCAATCCGCGTCATCCACGTTTTAAAACCTTGATTTTCATATTGGGGGAGAGCAGTATATATTTTCATAAACACTTCTTGGGCGGCATCTTCCGCTTCCTTCTGATCACGAAGAACAGCAAAGACGGTCCGGAACACATCATTGCGGTACTTCTCAACCAAAAGGCGAAAGGCATGATCATTGCCGCCAAGCACTTTTTCGATTAAAGCTGTGTCACTAATCGTTCTCTCCCCCTTTCTTTTTTGTCTATCACTTGAATAGACGAATCCTTTTTTATAAACCCCTACACTTTTTAAAAATTTTTTTAGATTTTCTTCATCATACCATGCTTTTTTTAAGAAATAGGGTAAGGTTTAGTCGGGGTCTTTGATTAATCACCCTTTTTATGGCTTTTTTGAGGTACAACTATGCTTGATAACCGAAGTTTTTTTTTAAAAAAGAGTTTTGGCTATTTTTTATTTAGTTTTGGCTATTTTTCAAAGGGTTTTGGCTATTTTTCAAAGGGTTTTGGCTATTTTTTAGATGGTTTTGGCTATTTTTCAATGCCTTTTGGCTGATTATACATTTAATGGAAATTAACAAACAAAAAAACGTGCAAGAACCAGCCTCGCACGAAAAAAATGTTAATCAACTAATCGCAAAATACAAACATTGCACGCATGTGGAATAGCGTATGGCTCTTGATCTGGTAATACTTCAACTAATTTCTGAAGCGCTTGTTTCCTGACCGGCTCATCCAATCCTGCCAGCCACGAGATGGATTCTATCCGTTCAACCCATTCCATTTTCGAAAAACTTACCGAGTAATTTAGCTTATAAAAGTCTCTTAGCTCAAATCCGCCATATTGCCATTCTTCGAACCACTCAACTGGAAAGCCATTAATACGCTGTTTGGACGCTGCCTTCGAACCAGCTGGCTTTAAACCTCCATCTACGTATTCTGACAATATCTCTAAGGTTTTTTCTACAACAGCCGAATCTGCTAGAAAACCAGAATCGATAACAATTAACGTTCCTTTTGCTTTTAAAATCCGTTTCATTTCTTGAATGGCTTTAGAACGGTCGAACCAATGCCAAGCACGCATAACAGTGACAATATCATACTTGGAATCTTCTAAACCGGTAGCCTCTGCCGTTCCTTGCCAATACGGAATCGTAAAATTTTTCTTTTGATTCAACGCCTTCGCCTGTTCCAGCAATTCTACTGATGGCTCAATGCCAACAATATCCGCTTTTCTCATCGCAATTTTCCGCGTTAACGCACCGGTTCCCGAGCCGATATCTGCAACCTTTTTTCCATCAAAAAAAATATTGCGCAGTTGCAGGCTGTCCATTAACGTGACCGGAATATCTTCTCTTGAGCGGGCATAGCTATTAGCAACCTGGCCAAAATCAATCTGTTTCATGTTGGGAGCTCCCTTTATTTCCGAATAGTGATAATTCAACAAAATAATACCATTTAATTGTGATAGAATGCTATTAGAATAGGAAATATATTTTATGAGGGAATGATGCTTATGTTGTGGTTGTTACTAATTGCTTCCTATTTAATTGGGAGTGTTCCCACTGCCTTGATTATGGGCAAGCTGCTCTTTGGTGTGGACATCCGCGAGCATGGCAGCAAAAATCCCGGTGCAACCAACACCTTGAGGGTTCTTGGGAAAAAATCTGCCATCTTTGTGCTCCTTATCGATCTTGCAAAAGGCGCTTTAGCAGCATACCTGCCCATCTACTTTAACCTTAATATTGAGCCGCTCTACTTCGGACTGATCGCAGTTGTCGGTCATTGCTTTCCAATCTTTGCAGGCTTTCGTGGCGGAAAAGCGATTGCGACAACAGCAGGGGCACTGTTGGTTGCTAACCTTCCGTTATTCATAGTTTCTTATCTCACCTTCTTTTTGGTCATTTTTTTAACAAAGTATGTATTTTTGGGTTCCATCTCAGTTGGCCTGAGCATGCTCGCCTTTGCTTTTATCTCACCAAAACTAGAATTAGAACTTATCTTTTTATTTTTCTCGTTATTATTAATTTATCTGCACCGCTCCAACATTCGCAACTTTATCCTCGGCATTGAGCCGAAAATCAATGATAAAACCTTGATTAACGACCGCATCCCGCCGAAAAACAGCGGAATATAAAATAGAGCCCCGGTGAACTGGGGCTCTATTTTTTACTTTGATACTCCTGAATGAACACCGAGTGAGGACTGACTCCACTTTTTTGATTTATAACTTAAATACAAAATAAACAGTAAATAAATACATGCAAAAAGAACAAGCGAAGTGGTGACGGAAAAACCGTATCGCGAATTTAAAAGATATACAGAATAAGTTCCAAATAACATCGTCAAATTATCAACAAAATTTTGGACAGCAATGGTTTTACCAACTCCGAGCGTTCCACTCCCTTCCTCTTGCAGTGTTGCATTTAAAGGAATAATGAATAAACCGGCGAACACTCCAAGAGCTAGCAACACTAAACAGACAATAATTTGCGCAAACAGATTATGTCCGTAAATCAGTGGGAAAATAATCGCAAGACCAGCAACAACTAAACCATAAAAATTGGCTCGGTAGAACTTTTCAACCGATGTATATTTTTTTGCTAATAACGAACCAATGACAATCCCAATAGCCGTCATTCCAATAATTAATGATAACGGAAAACCGCTTTTGATCCCCAGATGTAGGGGAATCCAAAGAAATAGTGCATTTTTAATAACAACTGAGATCATCCAAAAGGCACCGCTGCCGACAAGAGTGAAATTGAGCCGCGGGTTTTGAAACGAAAACTTTACATCCTGGAAAAATTGTAATGCTTCCTTTTTATAATGTAAGTGCTTGTTTCCTTCTTTTACAGGTATTCTTAATGCCAACAAAACGGACAAACAATAAATGGCTAAACAAAGGATTTTTCCAAAGAAAGAATGAGAAGCTAAAATCCCCCCAACAACCGTACCTAAGATAATCGCTAAAATGGTGAAGCCTTCTAACTTTCCATTCGCATCAAGCAGTTCTTTATTGCCTGTTGTCAATTCTTTTAAAATACCATATTTGGCCGGACCATAAATCGCTGCACCGAGACCGATGACCCCATAGCTTAACGCTGGACTAAAACCTATAATTAATAATAAAATTCCAATTACCTTGACCGTATTCCCTGTAAAAAGCACCCTCGACTTCGCATTTCGATCAGCAAACGTACCAACGAATGGGGCGAATAATACATAGGCAAACAGGAAGAACGTTTCTACTAAAAAAATGTATGGATTATGATCATCATTAGTTCCAAGCGATTCCTTCATCATAAATGCAATAATAATGATGATGGCACTGTCGGCAAAAGCCGATAAAAACTGAGTAATATTTAAAGCATTTATTGGCTTTTTCACATTCATTTTCCAGCTCCTTTTTCTGAATTAACAGTTGGAATTTTCACTCTTTTCTACCCAAAAAAAATCATTGCTTACTCAAATTGTACTATTTTTCATACTATTTATCGATAGCTCTGGGAAATTATTCTTAAGAAAACTCACTTTGTGCCCTCGATTCCCCTAGCCCATTAAAAGACCCCTGATGGCATCTACAGGGGTCAATTTAATTATAATAATGTCTGCTTAATACTATTGGCAACAGTCTGCCAAATTGTCGCATCCGTTTGGTAAGAAGCTGCCAGATCTTTATAGAGCGCCATTTGCTTCTCCTGGAAATCCTCCGCATCCTTATCCGGCAAAGCTGCCCGCCGCTCCATCACAAGCGCCTGCACTTCAGGCGCCCTTGGCCCCCAAACTCCCACTTCACTGCCTTCTTCATTTAGAAAAATATAAATAGGAATCGCTCGTGACGTGCCATTCGTTAAGTATTGATCCATTAACTCGAGATTTTGGTCGCGGAGGACAACACGCAGTTCCATACCCGCTGCCTCGGCTATCCGCATCAAAATCGGGTTATTCAGCAGCGCATCGCCGCACCAATCCTCAGTTAGCACAATAGCACGCAGATTTTGTGTTCTTAAAGTCTCCAGCTGACTTTGATCCTCAGCTCTCAAAACAAATTGCTCATAAATGCTAAGCATTTCGTCTCGATTACGCGTCATCACGTTTATGTACTCGTCCATAGTCATTCCTTTTTGAAACCATACATTTAAATCCATCTTACTTGCACCCCTTTCATTTTCTTTTATCATAATCGTTTTAACCGAATCATACAAAAGAACCGCTTTTATTTGTTTCTAATCATTATGTCATAAGTATTTTTTACTATTTTGCAAAAGTAATAATTTTACACTAGAATTAGGTATTTTGAATTGATAGAATGTTTCATATTGAGGGAATATTATTTAAATTATTTTCTATCTATAATAAAGGGGGTAAATGTATGTCCAATGTTGCACTACAATTGGTCTCAATTGGAGTCTATCTTGCGATGATGTTATACATCGGCTGGTATTCCTATCGAAAAACGAGCAATCTGACGGATTACATGCTTGGGGGAAGGTCATTAGGACCTGCCGTCACTGCCTTAAGTGCCGGCGCAGCTGACATGAGCGGCTGGCTTTTAATGGGCTTGCCCGGGGGAATCTATGTAACCGGCTTAGCAGATGCGTGGATTGCCATCGGTCTGACAATCGGAGCTTATTTAAACTGGCTCTTAGTCGCACCGCGCCTGCGCTCATATACTCAGGTTGCCAATGATTCGATTACGATTCCCAGCTATCTTGAGAACCGCTTTAAAGACAATACGAAACTGCTCCGGATTGTTTCAGGAATTGTTATTCTTCTATTCTTTACCTTCTATGTTTCTTCGGGGATGGTTTCGGGAGCAGTATTCTTTAAAAGTTCGTTCGGAACAAGCTACCAAACAGGCCTTTATATTGTTGGCGGTGTTGTCGTTGCCTACACTTTATTTGGCGGGTTCCTCGCAGTTAGCTATACCGATTTTATTCAGGGGTTAATGATGCTGATTGCCCTGCTGCTGGTTCCGGCAATTGGAATTTTTTACACAGGCGGACCTGCCGAAACATTTGATACGATTCGTGCCATCGATGCTACTAAACTTGATCTTTTAAAGGGAACATCCTTAATCGGAATTGTGTCGGCGATGGCATGGGGACTTGGCTACTTTGGACAGCCGCATATCATCGTCCGATTTATGGCCATCAAAACGATCAAAGAAACAAAAAGCGCCCGTAGAATTGGCATGGGCTGGATGATTTTCTCACTATTAGGGACTGTTTTTACGGCCCTTATCGGTATTGCTTTTTTTAAACAAAACCCGCAATTTACGTTGGATGATCCTGAAGCAGTATTCATTCAATTGGGGCAAATTTTATTTCATCCAATCTTCGCCGGCTTTGTTTTGGCAGCAATTTTGGCTGCGATTATGAGCACCATCTCTTCGCAGCTAATCGTGACTTCCAGTGCACTTGTCGAAGACCTATACAAAGTGGTAGTGAACAAAAATGCGAAGGATCAACAGCTTGTCTTTCTAGGCAGAATGTCTGTCCTAATTGTCGCAGTCGTAGCTGCTGCTCTAGCGTTCAAACAAGACAACACCATATTAGATCTCGTTGCCTATGCGTGGGCAGGCTTCGGCGCTTCCTTTGGTCCAATCATTTTATTAAGTTTATTCTGGAAAAAGATTACGAACTGGGGCGCCTTGTCCGGGATGATTATAGGTGCTGTTACCGTCATCGTCTGGAAAAATGGCGACCTTGGCAAAGTCTTTTTCGGCGAATCACTTTATGAAATCGTGCCAGGCTTTGTTCTCAACCTGCTTGTTGCTGTCATTGTCAGCTTAATCACTTATAAGAAAAATGAAGCGATTGAGAAGGAATTTGATGAGAGCGTCCGTTTATTGAAACAAGAATAGTGTTTAGAAAACGCTCGGTTCATACCTGAGCGTTTTTTCAATACGGGATAACTTATGCCATTGCTGCTAATTTGTAAGTTAGTCAGTTTTTACCCAAATTGAGATTTTTCATCTATCAAGGAGGAGAATTTCCTCTGCTTGAAGAAAGGTAAAGAAACAATAAGTTTTATGGAGGGATTGAAAATGGTCACACAAAGAGTAAGTTTATTAACATTAGGTGCAAGAAATTTACCTGCACTGCGTGCTTTTTATCAATCGTTAGGTTGGGAAGAAACGGAATTTAGCTCTGATCAATACGCCGTCTTTAAAACGGCAGGCACATTACTATCCTTATTTCCAATAGAGGAGCTGGCCAAAGATGCCGGCATCGAAATTTCACAATCAACCGAAACTTTTCACGCAGTGACCTTTGCGATTAACGTTGAGAATCCTGAACAGGTTGACTCAACCATTAAAGAAATCCGTGAAGCCGGCGGGAAAATTTTACGAGAACCAAGTGACGCCTTTTGGGGCGGCCGCACCGCCTATTTTGCCGATCCTGAAAACAATCTCTGGGAAGTAGCCTGGAATCCAAGCTCCGTCTTTGATGAACGCGGGGCGATGATCTCGTTTTAATTCATTTAACTCAAGAAATAACGAGGGAAAATTGATGAAATCACAACTTAGAGCTGATTTAATGCTGCTAATGATTACATTTTTTTGGGGTGGATCGATTTTACTTACAAAAATTGGTCTCGACTATCTGCAAGAATATAATTTAATTTCATTACGTTTCACTCTTGCATTTCTTTTATCAGGGATTGTATTTTACAAGCACTTAATTAAGACTGATTTTAAAACTGTAAAATATGCTTTTATATTATCGTTTATTTTGTTTATTGTTTATGTGTTTGCAACTTTCGGTACGAAGTATACATCCGTATCGAATGCTGGTTTTTTATTTAGTCTCACAGTCATATTTATACCATTATTATCTTCTGTATTCTTAAAACAAACGCCTGAAAAAAAAGTTGTTTTTGGAATTGTTTTATCAATGGTGGGAGTAAGTCTATTAACCTTACATAACCAATTTCAGATAGGTTTTGGTGATCTTTTTTGTATTCTATGTGCTTTATTCTATGCAGTTCATATCATGATTACTGGAGCAGTGGCTAAGCATGTAAATGCCATTTCCCTTGGAGTTTTACAACTTGGTTTTGTTGGACTGTTTAGTATTATCTTCTCTATTTTTATGGAAAAACCAAAACTTCCCGACAATTATGAGTCATGGTTTGCAATCTTGGCATTAAGTATATTTTGTACGGGAGTCGCTTTCATTGTTCAAATCATTGCCCAGAAACATACCAGTCCAACCCATGCAGGTCTTATTTTCACATTAGAACCTGTTTTTTCCTCTATTTTTGCTTTCATTTTCGTGGGTGAAACTCTCACATCTAGAGGTTATTTAGGGGCATCCATCTTATTAATAAGTGTTCTAATTGCTGAACTAGATTTTAAAAGTTTATTAAAACTAAATTATAAAAAGTATATGAAATAGATTTTTAATGAAAGGGAATTTTTTTCCCCATGAACGGACTAGCTTTCTTCAACAAACTGGCGCTTTTATGAAGTAGCCAATGCCTAATTTCTCGGCTTTGTAAGCGAGAAACTAGGCTTTTTTTATTTGGATTTCCTTAACGTTGTAAACGCCCATTTGTGGCAGGACCCCTATAAGCCAAGTTAAGGAGCCTAGTAGACTAAACCTCCGGAACTTTACTCCTATTAAATAACAAACTATTGTACGATTTAAATGTCCCACGATATAATGGTGAGAGTTTGTGCCTGAGTAAATATCTTAATAAAGCAGTGAGGTAGAGTATGAAAAAAACAACCAGAGACATCATATTTATCATTATTGGTGCCTTTCTTTTTGCGTTAGGTGTTAATTTATTTGTTATTCCGAACGAACTTGGGGAAGGCGGGGTAACGGGTATCACAATTATTACCTACTATTTATTTGAGTGGTCACCAGGTTTAGTCAACTTAATTCTGAATGCCTTCTTGTTAATTATTGGTTATAAATTTTTGAATAAGGTAACAACGATTTATACGATTATTGCAGTGGTTTTTAATTCGCTTTTCCTTCATCTGACAGAAGGCTGGAATATTGCTTCAGATGAATTGATGGTGAATGCTATTTTTGGAGGAATCATTATCGGGGTTGGGATTGGCTTAATTATCCGGGTTGGCGGAACAACAGCAGGTACTACCATCTTAGCAAGGATTACACAAAAGTTTTTAGGATGGAATATTAGCTATGGTCTATTGTTTTTTGATTTAATCGTTGCTTTTTCATCATATTTTATCATTGGTGCAGAAAAGCTGATGCTGACAATTATTATGCTATATGTAGGAACGAAAGTAATGGAATTTGTAATCGAAGGCTTGAATACGAAGAAGGCCATTACGATTATTTCTGATAAACCGAATGACATTGCCAAACAGGTGACTACATCAATGGACAGAGGGGTAACCGTATACTCAGGTCATGGTTATTACACAAAAACCCCAAAGGAAATTCTTTATATTGTTATTAGTAAGCAAGAAGTAATAAAGCTGAAACGAATTGTTCAATCTACTGATCCGAATGCTTTCATCGCTATACACGATGTTCGTGATGTGTTCGGAGAAGGATTTATTGATATTTCTAAAGCATAATAAGAGGCTGTTTAAATAACTAAAATATTTCGGACTGAACATTTTTACCGTTCAGTCCATTTTTTTATTTGGTTGATGCAGATCAAGTGGCTTTTTGACTCATCCGGTCTATGGCATATTTCTCCGAAGAGGAAATAAATCTATTATTCCTCATTCCAATCCTCAGCCAGCATCCCGTATACCATATGGTCTACGTAATGGTCATACAACCATTCGGCTTGTCTGATGCAGCCTTCGTTTACAAACCCTAATCTTTCAGGAATATCTCGGCTTTTCCTATTCTCCACTGCTGCCCTAATTTCAACTCGGTTTAACTTTAATTCGCTTATGGCATAATCGGTCAGTGCTCTAGCTGTTTTAGTCATGATCCCATTTCCTTGGTATTCCGCGGCAAGCCAATAACCAATGTAAGCTTTTTTATTCGGCCAATCAATCGTGTTAAAGCTCGCAGCTCCGACGATTTCCCCTTTGAATAAGATTACCGTATTCATGCTCTTATTCTCGGCATACCCCTTTAAACACATTTGAATAAAACCTTTTGTATCCTCAATTTTAGTCGTCATATCCAGCCACGGGAGCCACTCCCGCAAATGTTCTCTATTTTGATTGGTCAGTTCAAATATTCTTTCAGCATCCTTTAATTCTATTAACTTCAGAGATAATTCGTCGTCAATCTTATGGATGAACATCATTCTCCCCCTCTTGGTAAATGGTTTATTTTGAATATTAACATATTTCTCCGCATAAAACACAAGTACTTTTTTTTTATACAAATTTTTCACAAGATTTGTGACGAAAGTTCCCTCATATCAAGGAAAACCACAGTTTCAATCAAACGCTTGATTGGATAGAAAAAAACTAATCAAACGTTTGATTGAAATAGGATCAGAGACTGTAATCAAAGGGTTTCCCCCTAGAAATCAGCTGGAAAAGTGGCAACAATTGGGAGCTGTTTTCAATTTTCATCCACTAACCTTGACGAAAAATGGCACTTGTCCGCTAATATTACAGACTTCGACAGGCATTCCTATATTTCAATATTAATCAAACGTTTATTTGAAAATGGGGCAACCCCTTGCCACATTTGAATTTTTCCCGGGAAATTGAAAAAAATAATGTCGAATTCCGCTCGACAAAAAAATAGCTGACAGAGGAGATTCTGCCAGCTACTGATTTAACGTTTTTGTAGTTCTTGCTGCAATAATTGATTAACCATTTGCGGATTTGCTTGTCCTTTGGTAGCTTTCATGAGCTGACCAACAAGGAAACCAACCGCTTTGTTTTTCCCAGCTATAAAATCTTCAATCGATTTCGGATTAGCATCAAGGACTTCTGTGATAATTTTCAAAAGTGTTCCTTCATCCGAAATTTGCACGAGACCTTTTTCTTTCACGATTTTCTCGGCATCGCCGCCGTTTTCGATTAATTCTTTAAAAACGGTTTTCGCGATTTTCGATGAGATCGTTCCGTTTTCAAGCAACTTAATCATGCCTGCGAGACCTTCTGGTGTCAACGCCACCTGATCAAGCTCCTTCGACTCGGCGTTCAAATAGGCGGAAACATCGCCCATGATCCAGTTCGATGCCAGCTTCGCATCGGCCCCGCCACCCACAGTTGCCTCAAAGAAATCGGCCATTTCTTTTGTCATTGTAAGCACCTTGGCATCATAAACAGGTAATCCGAGTTCTTCTACATAACGCTTTTGGCGCTCGTCTGGAAGCTCAGGGATTTCCGCACGAATCCGCGCTTTCCAATCTTCATCAATGAATATATCCAACAAGTCTGGTTCCGGGAAGTAGCGATAATCATCGGAACCTTCTTTGACCCTCATCAGCAAAGTGGCACCAGTCGCCTCATCAAATCGACGGGTTTCCTGTTCAATGACCCCTCCTGCCGAAACCACTTCACGTTGCCGCTTTTCTTCATATTCAAGGCCTTTACGGACAAAGTTGAAAGAGTTCAAGTTCTTCAATTCCGTTTTCGTACCGAATTCCTCTTGTCCCACCGGACGAATGGAAATATTAGCATCGCAACGGAGCGATCCCTCTTCCATCTTACAATCGGAAACGCCTGTATATTGAATAATTGACTTTAATTTTTCAAGATATGCATAGGCCTCGTCTGGAGTGCGGATATCTGGCTCGGAAACAATCTCAACGAGTGGAGTACCCTGACGATTGTAGTCGCATAATGAGTACCCTTTTCCATGGTTCAGTTTCCCGGCATCCTCTTCCAGATGAATTCTTGTGATTCCAATCCGTTTCGTATAACCGTTTACTTCAATTTCAATCCAGCCATGCTCGCCAATCGGCTTGTCAAATTGCGAGATTTGATAAGCCTTTGGATTGTCCGGGTAAAAATAGTTTTTACGGTCAAATTTCGTATGTGACGCAACCTCACAGTTTAACGCCATCGCCGCCTTCATGCCGAACTCAACTGCCTTTTTATTAAGGACAGGTAAAACCCCTGGATATCCTAGGTCGATTACACTCGTATTCGTGTTCGGCTCATCCCCAAACTGGTTTGGGCTCGCTGAGAAAATTTTAGAGTCTGTTTTTAACTCGACATGAACTTCAAGTCCGATCACTGTTTCAAATTCCATTGTTTCCACCCCCTACAATTCCGGCTTTTGTTTATGAAAGTCTGTTGCTTGTTCGAAAGCATGTGCTGCTCGATAAATAGTAGCTTCATCAAAATACTTACCGATGATTTGTAGGCCTAACGGCAAACCACCATCAAAGCCGCAAGGAACCGAAATTCCTGGTAAGCCCGCTAGGTTCAAAGGAATCGTTAAAATATCATTCGCGTACATTGTTAATGGATCTTCAATATTTTCGCCAATTTTAAAAGCAGGCGTTGGCGCTGTCGGTCCGACAATCACATCATATTTGGCAAGCACATCTTCAAAATCCTTCTTAATCAAGGTACGAACCTGTTGTGCTTTTTTATAATAAGCATCATAGTAGCCCGAGCTTAACGCAAACGTACCGAGCATAATCCGGCGTTTCACTTCATCACCGAAGCCTTCTGCACGTGTCTTTTTATATATATCGATTAAGCTTTCTGCATCTGGTGTCCGGTAACCATAGCGTATACCGTCAAAACGCGCAAGGTTTGCTGATGCTTCAGATGAAGAAAGTAAGTAGTAGGCTGCTAGAGCGTATTTGGAGTGTGGGAGTGAAACCTCTTCCCAAACTGCTCCTAGACCTTCAAGGACTTTTAAAGCAGCTAACACGGATTGACGCGCTGCTTCGCCAACTCCTTCGCCAAGATACTCCTTAGGTACAGCAATTTTCAGACCTTTCACGTCACCGGTTAAGGCAGCCGCAAAGTTCGGAACATCTATATTTGCTGATGTCGAGTCCATCGGGTCAAGTCCAGAGATTGCTTGTAGAAGATAGGCATTATCCTCAACGGTTCTCGTAATCGGCCCAATTTGATCAAGGGATGAGGCAAACGCTACTAGACCGTAACGGGACACACGACCATAGGTTGGCTTCATGCCGACGACACCACAGAAAGAAGCAGGCTGGCGGATGGAACCGCCCGTATCAGAGCCTAATGAAAATAGTACTTCTCCTGCGGCTACCGATGCTGCCGAACCGCCAGATGATCCTCCTGGTACCCTGTCAACATCCCACGGATTCCGCGTTTTTTTAAAAGCTGAGTTTTCATTCGACGAACCCATGGCAAACTCGTCCATGTTTAGCTTTCCAATGGTCACAGTTTCTGCCTGTTGCAGTTTTTGGACAACGGTTGCGTCGTAAATTGGATTGAAGTTTTCGAGAATTTTACTCGCACAGGTTGTTCGTAAGCCCTTTGTAACGATGTTATCCTTCACGCCAATCGGCATTCCAAAAAGCAATCCTGTTTGAGAATCGGTTGCGAGTTTTTCATCAAGTAATTTTGCTGATTGCCGTGCCTGTTCTTCATCCAACGTTAAAAAAGCTTGGACCTTATTCTCGACTTGACCAATCCGCTTATACGATTCCTCCACTAGGTCAGTCACTTTTAGTTCTTTCTTATGTAAAAGCTCATGGAGATCTGAAACTTTATTATCAAATAAACTCACTGCTTTAATCCTCCTTCCCCATTATATTCGGTACTTTAATCTGCCCGTCTTGATGCTCCGGTGCATTTTTCAGTACCTCTTCAAGCGGTAATCCTTGTTGTGGTATATCTTCCCGCAAGACATTTTTCATATCAAGCACATGGTATGTAGGCTCCACATTTTCCGTATCCAGTTCATTTAACTGTTCTGCAAAGGTAATAATCGCATCGAGCTGCTTTGTGAACTTTTCCGCTTCTTCTTCCGTAATCGCCAAGCGTGCTAAGTTGGCAACATGTTTCACCTGGTCATTTGAAATTCGTGACATTATATATGACCTCCGATCCCGACGTTATTTTATATTGATAATATCAAACTTTTCCGCTTTACCGCAATGATTCCTTCTTCAGTATGGACAATAGTTAGTCTTTTTAGATTATGACGAATCCCATACAATACCTTTTCCATGATTTTCAATATAGGTTTATCACTGACTTTACTCTAACATTCCCTTATAATAGTCAGAAATAATTGAGTTTAGGAGAGTTATTGAATGAAAAAACGAAGACGGAGTAAATTCAAAACCTTTTTCGTGCTGTTTATCATTTTTTGCGCGTTGGCGATGTTTCAAAATCATTTCCAAAAACAAGATTCCCCTCATATAATAGAAAACGATCCATTTACTGACGTAAAAAAATATACACCTTTAATACATGATGAATTAGCGAAATATCAACTTGAAAGTCACACAGATACCCTTATTGCCCTTATGCATCAGGAAAGCCGCGGCAAAGGAGGAGATCCGATGCAGGCTTCTGAATCTGCTGGTTTAGCACCAAACACGATTAATGATCCGAAACAAAGTATTCAAGCTGGGGTCAAACATTTTCAGAGCGTACTTACTTATGGAAATCAAAAAAAGGTCGATTTCCCCACCATTATACAGGCATATAACATGGGCAGGGGCTATATTGACTATGTCGCGCAGCACGGCGGCAAACATAGTGAGGAATTAGCGAAAGAATTCTCCCTACTTCGGGTAAAAGAAAAGCCAACCATTTACACATGTGGCGGCAATAAAAATAATTTCCGTTACCCCTATTGCTATGGTGATTTTACCTACAGCACAAAAGTAGCGAAAAATATGGAATTGTTAGTGGATAGTATTCCAGTAACTAGCAGCGAAAAAACACCCGGTGGATCCTATTAGGAATCCATCGGGTGTTTCGAAATGTCTGCAAACTTTTTTCAACTCCAGCTGAAATCCCCAAAAATGCCGCTATATTTGATAATAATTTGTTAATTTTAATCCGTCTTTGCGCCTTCCGCCTTCGCTTTTAAGGCATCATTCATTTTAATAAAGCCTTCACGTGTATCCTTAAAAAGCGTTTGATAAAACATGTTCGTCAAAGACACGACTATGCCATCAAAATCTTCATACTGAATAAATTTAACACGGTCATCTGATAACCGTTGGATGACTAAATGATGATTACCGTCAAAAATTTTCGGGATGTTTGCCACACGGCCAATCCAATTTATTTCCATTCCTGGTTTAACTTGCAGTAACGAAGGCTCAAAGGGATCTAATTTGAGGCTTCCGTTTTGCAATTTCATTAGCAACTTTTCCCCAACATTCAGCTTTCCTTGTGCTTCCTTCATAAAGGGATTCCACTCAGAATAGGATTCTAAATCTGAGATAATTGCCCACACTTGTTCTTCAGATGCATTGATTTCTACTTCCGTATAAATTCTTTTACTTCCAAAACTAAGACTTATTACTATAACAAAAAATGAAATCACAACTGCCAGAACAATCTTTTTTGAACGACTGACCTTTTTCATTTTCTTCAACTCTTCCCTATTAAAGTTTTTTTTGTGAACCTTTAAAAAGCCATTCCATGCCGTTTATACAATTTTCCTGGAATCTAAGCATATCCTGCTCTTTTGACATGGCTTGTAATGTAAGACCATCAATAACAGCCTGCACAATGGAAGCAAGCGATTCCTTTTCCACCTGTTCAAGTGTTGTCTCTAATCCATTAATGACCTGCAGCACTCCAAGCTTCATTTCCGAATAGATCGCCTCAAACTCTTTTTCTAAATCTGGATTCTTACGACTCTCCATCCATAAACTAATGAGCAAGGTGAACCACTCAGGATTATTCCTTCTGAAAGTCACTACATGCTGGATGGCGTTTGAAATAATGTCTTTGTTTTCGGTCATCCCTTTTAATTGAGATGAAGATTCTGCCATCCCCCTGTTAATCATCCACTCTCTTACTACTTGGACAAGCAGGTTTTCTTTTGTGCCAAAGTAATAACCTATTAGTCCTTGCGCAACGCCCGCTTTCGCTGCAATATCCTTCATGGAAGTGCGAGCATATCCAACGGTGCCAAATAAGCTATAGGCTGCTTCCATTATTGCTTCCTTGCGTCCATCCATTTGTTCAGTTTTTTTCATTGTTTTTTCACTCCAATATTTTGTTTGTTCGTTCAATCAATATAATTGAAGTATATTCTTGTTTAAGCGAACAGTCAATATATTTTTGGATATAATTGTTAAAATGGTTGTTTATCTCGCTTTATTTTAATTCAGGAGGATAGAAATGCGTTTTCTTGACTTTTTTATTGGATAAACAAAGAATTAGTATTAGGCTAATTTTCAATTTTCACTAATCCGCATTAAATGTACCATAATTTTCAATTTATGCAGGAGGTAATCTAGAATGGCAGAACATATTTTTCACTTAAAAGCTAACTGGCCGGGATTACGGAATGACGTCGGAGAGATTGAGTCTGGAAACTTAAAAACAAAGGTCTCCATCCCGCCGGAAATGGATGGTCCGGGTGTTGGCACCAATCCCGATGAGATGCTGCTTGGGGCTGCAGCAACCTGCTATATCATTACCCTTGCAGCGATGATGGAACGCAGCTGGCTGGAGAAGGTGGACCTAACAATGGAATCGGAAGGCATTGTTGATGTAACCAAGGGAGTAATTACCTATAAAAAGATTATCCACCGCCCTCGTATTATCTTGAAGCCGGAAGCTTCTGAAAAAGACGTTGAATTGGCTCGGCGGCTTGCCAAAAAAGCGGAAACATCCTGCATGATCAGCCGCGCTGTTCAAGGAAATGTGGAGATTGAACTTCAGGCAAAGGTAGAAGTGGCAACTCGATGAAAACACAGAATGCAAAATGTTAAAAAAGCCATGTTTCTTAACTAAAACATGGCCCTTAATAGTTAATTTATTTCTGAAGCACCTACGATTTTAAGTGCTATCCCTAGCCCCTTTACTCAATTTCCCAATTTAATTAGAAAACAACATTTATTCTTTTCTGCAATGAATAATTAGCCGCTGATGCTCCTGCTAGCTTTCCAAATACTGCACCGGACATAAGTCCAGACCCTCCAGGATAATTTTCATAGAAGATGCCACCGACCATTTCCCCCGCTGCATAAAGACCCTTGATTGCATCTCCCTCTTTGTTTAATACTTCTCCCACTGTGTTAACATGTAATCCACCGAAAGTAAAGGTAATTCCACACGTTACTGGGTAGGAATAATAAGGAGCTTTGTCTAAGCGTAAAGCCCAGTTTGTTTTTGGAGGGGTAATCCCAATGGTTCCCTTATCATCTTTAACTGTTGGATTAAATTCCCCATCTTGGACTGCTTCATTGTATTCGTAAATTGTTTTTAAAAATTGCTCCTTGTTCACATTGATGAGGTCCGCTAATTCTTCTAGACTATTAGCTTCATATACTGTAGCTTCTTGGAGATTATACTCTTTACGCAACATTGAGCGTACATTTGCATCAAATAATTGGTATGCGACATGGTCAGGTTGTTTTAATACTTCCCGTCCGTACTTGGCATATGTGTAATTTCGGAAATCTGCACCTTCATCAACGAAACGCTCTCCGTTTTTATTCATTAAAATACCGATTGGAAATGAAGATTTTTTATAAATATCGCCTGGCTTATTAAAGTCTCCCACTTTTGGTGCGTTAAAATCTGTACCAATGGAGTGGCATCCTGACCAATCTCCATACCTTTGTGCACCAATGTCTAACGCCATGGAAAGTCCGTCTCCGGTGTTAAATTCTGTTCCTCGAACAATTGCGGAGCCCCATTCTGATCCAATATATTGTGTGCGCATTTGTTTATTCGCTTCAAAGCCGCCACAAGCTAATATGACACTACCCGTCTTTACAGTCACAGATTGTTCTCCTTGTTGAACGACGACTGCAGTAAGTTGTTCATTTTCAGTTAAAAGTTTAACAGCTTGTGATTCATACCAGATATCGATTCCCAGCTCATTTGCCCGCTTATTTAAGAGCTTTACAAGACCAACGCCTTTGTTATGAGTTTTTACCGGTAGTCCACCCCAGAAATGGTGTTTCCCTTCTTTTTCAAATGATTGATTTTCATAGTTAAGTTCAAATTCAACTCCATGGCTCTGCATCCACGTAATCGTTTCAAAAGACTTGGATACAAGTTGGCTGGCTAATTCGGGATCACTTTTCCCCGCTGTTACTCTCATCAAATCATTATAGTAATCCTCTTCAGAATAAACGGGCATATTAATTTTTTCATCTTCTTCATCCGTAATACTAGGGATTACCTTCCTTATTTCTTCTATTCCTTGGTAGGCAAAACGAATCGCTCCATCTGTGAAAAATGAATTTCCTCCCTTTTTGTTCAATGGAGCTTTTTCAAGTACAAGGACATTTGCTCCTTTTTCTCGAGATGAGATGGCTGCACATAGTGCCGCATTTCCTGCTCCAACTACGACGACGTCATAAAACAATGAGTTATCCACCATTTTTTATTCCTCCCTTTATTAACCTATAATTCTAGTTTATTTGGTAATCATCAATAAATAAAATACCGTTATTTTATTTCGATTGATAAATTTCTTTTATAGATGCGTTGTAAATTTTTACAGTAAATGCTAAGATTTTTTCATACACCAAATATTTAGAATATTACTAACAGCGAGGTAACCCAATGGACGAAAAAGATTGGAGAATTCTTCAAAGCATTTACCAGGAAGGAAGTATTACGAAAGCTGCAGAGCGTTTATACATTTCACAACCGGCTCTTACCTATCGGATAAAGCAATTAGAAGAAGCATTCAATGTTCGAATTCTTTTAAGAGGGAAAAAAGGGGTTGAATTCACTCCTGAAGGTAATTATCTCGTACAGTATGCAAGTAAAATGTTGGCAGATTTAAGAAAAACGAAAGAACACTTGGAAAATATGGACAATAATATTAAAGGAACATTACGACTAGGTGTTGCTAGTATTTTTGCACGATATGAACTACCAGAGATTTTAAGTAACTTCTTAAAATTATATCCGGAAATTGAAATCGTTTTGAAAACTGGTTGGAGTGCAGATATGCATAGTATGCTGCAAAAAGAAGAAGCACATGTCGGCATTATTCGAGGAAATTATAATTGGTCGGGTAAGAAATATTTGCTTAATGAAGAAAAGTTATTTGTCGTATCTAAAAATGAAATAAATATAGATAAACTCCCTACATTATCAAGAATTAATTATAAGACCGATCTGACATTGAAATCATTAACGGATTATTGGTGGCAAGAAACATTTGATACACCCCCAAATTATACAATGGAGGTAGACCGGATTGATACTTGCATTGAGATGGTGTTAAACGGACTTGGATTCGCCGTCGTTCCTGAAATTTCCTTAAAGGGATATGATCAATTACATCGAATCGAAGTTTTACCGAAAAATAATAATGAATTCTCCAGAAAGACTTGGATGATCTTTCATGAGAATTCACTAGAATTATCCATCGTAAGGGCATTTGTAGATTTCCTTCTTACACAAAAAACAAACGATTAAGAAACACGAGTCACCATCTGATTCGTGGACTCCAATCCTCGTAAGATTGGTAATTATTTTGTCATGCTTACATCTTTCTTCATCATTCGGCGCTCTAAGACTTTAAATACAGTTGGCAAAAACGTGATTACAATAGCGATTCGAAGCACTTGCACTACTACCACAAATGTAGAATCAGCATCTAAGGCAACTGCGGTAGCTGCCATCTCCGCGATTCCGCCTGGGGCAAATGCTAGAATAGCCGTAATCCAACTAATCTCAGTGATTTTTGACATTACGGTTGCACATAGTGCCATCACAATAACTAATCCCACCGATCCAAGTGAACCTACTAATAATGTTCGCTTTATCCCAATGAACATTCGACTCGTTAAACGAGACCCAATACTAACGCCAATTAATAATTGCGATATGATGAGCAACCAATGAGGCCAATAGATGATTGTAAAACTTTCCATATACAGACCACCAATTGCCTGCCAAATGGCTACGACGATCATACTTCCTAGTAGCCATGGAGTGGGAAATTTCAAATATTTTGCCAGGAATGAACCACTAACTGCAATTATAACTAGAAATCCTAACCACAAAATCTGTTTTATCTCGAAAGGAGCCCCACCAGTTATTACATGGTTGTGAATAATAGCCCCCTTCCCCTCGCTGTTAGTCCAATAAAAGGCCAAAATTGGCATTGTGCCTATCACTAAGAGAATGCGGATAATTTGAATAATGCTGACTAGAGCTGGATTCGCCCCTACTTCTTCGGCAAAAATAGGCATAACTGAAATTCCACCAGGTGCTGTTCCTATAAAACTTGTTAATAGATCCGTTTGACTAAAACGCCATAAAATAATGCCGGAAAGCAGGGAAAAAATAATAGATACAAGGAGTATTGTAATGACATATAGCCAATTTTCAATAAATATGTGGAAAACACCCGTGTTAATTTTTTGTCCTAATTCCACACCTAGAATCCATTGTCCGATAAACATCCAGTATTTCGGAATTCCTGGTGAGCCTTCGGTATGGTGAATCCAAGCTGGTATCCAAAGAGATAGGATTCCTCCTGCTAGTAAGGCCCCGATCATCCAACCAATAGAAATGCCTGTTAAAGACACGAGATACCCCGAGAGGATACTCAGTAATAAAATATATAATCTTTTACTATTCACCTAGAGAAACCTTCTTCCAAATTCAAGATAGTAGATCTGGCAATCTTAATAATTATAAAGAAAAGTCTTGTAGGATTAATTTTCTCCACAAGACTTTCTCTGACACATTGTATCTATCCTTCTTTATTATTGAATACTCTTATCGGCAAATTCGTTGTTTACAACTGCTTTAAAAGGAACATCAATACCTTCAAACTCAATATTCATGTCATAACCATTTTTTGTAATGACAGGTGTCCTTGCAAATGCATTAAAGTTATTTTCAAACGCAGCGTCAAATGTTGCTGTATCAAGCTTGTCAAATGATTTTCTTACTAATTCTTTTGCCTCTTCTTTATTCTCACCAATGAATTTTTCCGCTTTTGCAATGGCATTCGTCACTTTTTGGATCGTTTCAGGATTCTTTTTAATATAGTCTTTCTTTGTTAACAGTGTGCTATGGGCAAAACCATCCAATTCTTTAATTTCACCCTTCGATAGATTTATTAATAGCATACCATTATCACTAGCAATTGCTTGTTCAGATGTTGGAGAAGAGAATACAAATGCCTGAATTTGATTATTAGTAAACGCCGGGAGAACTGCTTCGGCTTTCCCTAGAGGTACGATGGTTGCATCCTTATCCGGATTTATATTTTGACTTTTGAGTAAATAGCGTACTAATCTATCACTGCCGCCTCCAGGCTGTGTAACTCCGATATTTAATCCTTTTAAAGCTTTAATTTTCTCTTCAATTGACGATTCTTCGGTAACACCAAGCTTCTTAGCTATATCCTTCTTAATAACCACATTTGACGCATACTGATTAATTAAAGATGCAAATGCTTGGACGTCTTGACCTTTATGATTCATTTCCATTACCACAGACAAACCTGTTGCACCAATCTCTGCTCCTCCACCTACTACTGCCGAAAGAACATTGGTAGATCCTCCTGCGAGTGTTACTTCAATGTCTAAACCTTCTTCTTCAAAAAAGCCTTTCTCCTGCGCAACATAGATCGGTGTAAATAATAAGCTGGCTGTGGATTGGGCTATTGTTATTTTTTCTCTTTTTCCCTTTTTTTCAACTTCGTTTGAAGATTTATCTGCACTACAGGCAGATAAAATTAATAAACTTGAGAGCAAGCCCGCTGCAAATGTCTTTATCTTTCTCATTTAGTCTCCCCTTTTCTTTTATCCTATTTTTAGTTTTCAGTCTTCCAACGCATAAAGCGCTTTTCGATGACTGTTGTAATGATATAATTTAATGCTACTGAAAATACCATAAGCACAATCAAGGCTGCAAAGGTGCCACCTGTATCATATTGTCCAGCCGAATACTGGATCAAGTAACCTACCCCCCGGTTAGAGGCAGTAATTTCACCAACAACTGCTCCAATTAAAGCATATGGAACAGAAGTCCTAAGTCCAACCATAATCCAAGTCAATGCAGAAGGGAAAACGACTTTGAATGTAATTTGACTTTCAGATGCTCCCATAATCCGAATGTTCTCCAGCATCTCTTTATCAACGTTTCTAACACCGGCATAAGTATTTATAAATACTAAGAAAAACACGGTAACTGCAGCCAAGATTATTTTCATATCAATTCCAATCCCAAACCAAAGGATAAATAACGGAGCTAACGCAATCTTAGGCAAGCTGTATAAAGACATAATAAAAGGTTCGAAAATTTTCGCGCCATAGGTCCACCGTCCAAGCAAAAACCCTACAAACCCTCCGGCTAATGCACCGAAAACAAACCCGAGTATCGTTTCTTGCATTGTGATGCTAAGATGGAAAAATAATTCTCCACTAATCGTCCATTTGTACATAGCTTGCATCACATCAGTTGGAGAGCTAATCCAAAACTTATCTATTAATCTTCCAGATGCGAATTGCCATATAGATAATGTGACAATTAATATGAATATTCGAATGGCCGTAAGCTTAAGAAGTTCCTTACGTTTCCTTAATTTTCTTTTTGAAATGGCCCTTTTCTTGGACTGTTCGAGTACTACAGCTTCTGAACTCATCTGCTAACCTCCAATTCAAATTCATCTTTTAATGCACTCCAAAGTGTAGTATGCGCTTTTAAAAATTCCTGTGAAAGACGGATGTTATATATATCTCTTGGTCTTGGAATATCTATTTCCTCTATCATTTTAATTGTGCCAGGACGCTTACTAAATACTGCTACTCTATCACCCAAAGAAACGGCTTCGTCAAGATCATGTGTAACAAAGATAATCGTTTTCTTTGTTTCCTTCCATATTTCTAACAACTTATCTTGCATGATTAGCCGTAATTGCGCATCTAACGCTCCAAATGGCTCATCAAGCAATAATGTTTCTGGGTTGTATGCTAATAATTGTGCCAAGCTTACCCGTTTCCGCATACCACCTGAAAGTTCTTGAGGATAATGTTTCTCAAATCCTTCTAATCCCACCATTTCAATGTAGCGCTTACATATTTTCTCACGCTCACTTCGGCTTACACCTTGTACTTCTAGGCCGATTTCTACATTCTTCCTTACTGTTCTCCATGGCAGCAAGTTATCTTTTTGGGTCATATAGCCAACCTTTGTATTAACCTTATTTACCTGTTTACCATCGTACATAATTGTTCCTTCATCTGGCCCCATAATTCCAGCACACATATTTAACACCGTTGACTTCCCGCAACCACTAGGACCAATAACGGTTAGAAACTCCCCTCTTTTAATTTCTAAGTTAATATTACGTGTTGCCCAAAACGTTTCATCATTGCGTTCAAATTGTTTAGATACACCGGAAAATTGTATAAATGCCATTTATCTCATTTCCCCTTTCGTTATAGTAATAAGTTAACATACTAACTTAAGATTATGAAATTCAAAAAATTTATAATAGTCTATAAAAATAATCTATTTAAAAATTTAATACCATTTATATACTATTAATAAATTTTCTTTATAAGGAATCATAAAAAACCTGTATTTTCCTTAGCCTTTAAACCCCGTTAAGCTTAACTTAAAATTTAATTACAAGGTCGGTGAGCAGGATGAGCAGCTATATTCAGAATTACAGGATTCCTACTACGATAATGAGAGGCGGAACAAGCAAAGGTTTAATATTAAGATCCGTTGACCTCCCAAATAATAAGTTTCTTCGAGATCAATTAATTTTGCGGATTTTTGGAAGTCCCGATTCAAGCCAAATTGATGGATTAGGAGGAGGCTCTTCTTTAACAAGCAAATTGGCCATCATTGGTCCTCCCTCACATCAGGATGCACATATTGATTACACATTCGGTCAAGTCAGTCTCCATCAGAATACAATTGATTATCAGGTTACATGTGGGAATATAGCCACGGCAGTTGGGCTTTATGGTTTAGAGGAAGGATATGTAAGCCTGACTGAACCACTTACATGCATTCGGGTATATAACACAAATACAAAAAAAATAATTGCCATTGAAATACCTGTTGCAAATGGCCAAATTATTTATGATGGTAATTTTATGATTGACGGTGTTCCTGGTCACTCATCAAAAATCATGTTAAACTTTTTAGATACTGGTGGTACACATACGGGAAAAACATTGCCAACCTCTAATCCAACGGACATCATTCAGATACCGGATGGAAGAAAATTTGAAGTTTCGATTATTGACTCGATCAATGCTCTTGTCTTTGTACGAGCAAAAGACGTTGGTGTTCAAGGTACCGAATTACCAAATGAGATTAATAGTAATATTGAATTATTAAATACCCTTGAGAGCATTCGTGTAGAGGCAGGTATACTTGCTGAATTCATAGAAAAAAGAGAAGGTATTACACCTTTCACCCATGCCTTGCCAAAAATTGCAATCGTAGCACCGCCGCAAGAATATGTAAATTTGAATAATAAAGTTGTTCGGAAAGAAGATATTGACATTACATCACGGTATATTTCAATGGGAACCTTACACAGAGCTTTTGCGGTAAGTGGCTCAATCGCATTAAGCACCGCAGCTCAAATTAATGGAACAATTCCAAATCAACAAGTGACAGTACCAGGAAGAGGAATCAGAATCGGACACCCTTCAGGTGTGGTTTATACAGAATCTACTGTCCTAAATTCAGGTTCCAACTGGAATGTCCCTCGAGCAGCGATTGGTAGAACAGCAAGAAGAATTATGGATGGATATGCCTATGTTCCTTTTTCAATGTTTCATTCCAGGAATGAAACAGAAAAAGAAACTAATGCAGTGGAAATGCATTAGTAACCGATAATATGCGGTAAATTATTCCTTTAAACAGGAGGACATTGAAAAGTCCAATTAAGCAGAAAAGGTAGATCCCCCCAAAAAAGCTTGAGGGATTCTACCTTTTTTCACAAATTGAATATTCTTCATTGTCTCTCCAAAAAAACTTCTCGCGGCTCCTGGCACCGCCATTGATCACAACCCATTTCCAGGCCAGTTCAAATGCTCGCCACATAACTGTAACGGGATAAAGGACGGCGTAGTTAATTCCCTAAAGCTGAAAATCCATATGGCTTTTTTCCTGCATATAATAATCCAATCTATCCTTTAATGTACCTGTATGAAACTCAAATTTATGACCATCCGGGTCGGTGAAATAAATCGACCTTTTATCCCGTTCATCCCTGGACCGGCCAGGCAAAATAGTGACGTTCAAAAGCTTAAGTTTCTCATATATTTTTAAAAAATCTGCTTCTTCGATTGTAAAAGCGATATGGGTATAGGACTGGTTTATTTCATTACGGGGGATGTCTTTTTCCAAATTAAGTGCAAGCCACAGTCCATTTAAATCAAAATAAGCCGTACTCTTTCCTTTCACCAACAGTTTCGCCTCAAAAACTTCTTGATAAAATTCTATCGATTGTTCCAAATTGGAAACCGAAAATAACAAATGGTTTATTCCGTTTATCAACATACGATCACCTTCCCCTTCATCACTTACTGTATTCCTTATGCTGCTCGGCACTCTGTTGAGCCCAAAGCAACAGCTGTGTTTTTTCAAAATATACCGTTCTATCCACTGTAATATATGGCAGCATCATGCCCTCGTAAACACCAGAAGTTCTCAAAGCGTTTTTTTCATTAGAAATAATCATTTTGATTTCTTCTGCGGGTAACCCTAGGAATTTTGAAGCACCGTCTAAATCTACCATGACACTGCTCTCCTCTGTGTTTTTACTTTTTGGCTCGGTTGAAGAAGCTGAAAGAGGCTTTGATGCGATAAGATAACAGCCGATAATAATTCCTAAAGAGATAATTAAAGATGGGACCCATAGTTTATGATTCAACAATTTCATCCTCCATTTGAATATATTTTTCAAGAATTTCCGTCAGGTAAAAACGGCTCGTACATCATAATTGCATTGTTTTCAGTAATATATTCATCATCTATCAATTCCTGATTTAAGTTATATACCTTCCTATGAATCTTGTTATATCTAGCATAACCGCCCCAATACTCCTGTGTCATCCAGTGATCTTTTTCATAAACCTCATACTTTCTTGTCGGTGGCACTTCGGCACGCCATTCCCCGACGAGATCGGTGTCGGTTAAATAGATAACTAGTTGATAGGTGGCATTTGTGGCATTTTTAATTTGCAAATCAAGGTAATTGTAGGCACAGGTTGCCCCGCTTCCGAACGGCTGGCTCCGTTTTGAATCCGGGAAAACATCGTAGCTATGACGATACCGTTCCGTTACCGACAGCGGTGTATGGAGGGTCATCCAATATATCAGATTCGAAAGTTGGCATAGTCCCCCGCCAGTTCCCGTGGTTACCTTTCCATAGTGGAGGATCATCCCGTCCAGATAACCTTTGCTTTTACTCGTATTGCCAAGTAGTTTCCAATAGGAAAAAGTCTCCCCGGGATTGAGGATGATCCCATTTAACGATTTAACAGCAATCGTTAAGTTCTTGACTTTATTATGCTGCAGCCACATATCGACGTCCTTCAATTGTCGCAGTAAAGGAGTTTTATGGGTAAAAATGACGTGTTTTAATTTTGCAGTTTCTTTTTGTTTTGCATACCTTTTTCCGTCCGTGTACCACTCCCAATATCGTTTCAGGCGATAATATTTTGTTCCCAAATAAATCCTCAGCTGATTCCGTTTGATTGGCTGCTTGATTGGCATCATGTCAATACCCGCTCCCTTTTCTACAACTCTCTTAATTTTATGATAAATCAAACAACTTTTGTATTTAATTTTTCTTGAAAAAGTAAAAAGGGTATAATTCTAAATGAATTACACCCTTTTTTCTAAGTTTTACCGTTTGAAAATTTTCGAAAAAAAGCCTTTTTTGTTTTGAGATTTTTCAGGGAGTGGTTGGGTTTTTGAGATAAAGATATCTTCTTTATCAATCGCATGACTCATTGCTAAAACTAACCCAATTTCCGTGTCGTGCTCTTTGTTTGTGACAATCTTATGCACAACCTTATTTTTAGTAGCCAATTTAACATATTTTGATAACGCTTCATAGTTCATATTTCCATTGAGAAGCAGTTGTGCCCCAGGGTACTTCTTCATTGACTGCTTAATTTGCGGATAAACTTCGGTCTCTGCCACCTGTCTTTTGTAGAGGGCAACAATGATCCGTTCTCTTATCGTTCCTAAGTATTTTCGCCGCTCATCCGGTTTTGTTTCCAAAGGGCCATAAATCCCTTGCTGCAAGACCTCGTCAACGGTTGGCTTTTTCAAACAAATCAACTCCATATAAAGGCTATTATTATGTATGATAATACCTCAAAATGTGTTCCTTTCCAAAGTTAAGCTATTAAGGCAGCATTTTGGCACGAGAAAATGCTCGATCGAGAGTAATTCTGGCTTATCCGAGAGTAATGTCAACCCATCCGAGAGTAAACCATCATGCCCCCCTATAACATCACCCAAAACAAAAAAATCCTCCCCTCCAAACAGGAGAGAAGGACCCCGGTATTATTTTTGATTAGAACCGGTGAATTGTGCCTCTTCAGTTGACCCCTTTAACGCTGTTGTTGATGAGGTTCCACCGGTAATTACCATTGATACTTGGTCAAAGTAACCTGTTCCAACCTCGCGCTGGTGGCGTGTGGCGGTGTAGCCGTATTGCTCGCTGTCGAATTCCGCTTGCTGCAATTCGGAATAGGCTGCCATGCCGCGTTCCTTGTAGCCGCGGGCAAGCTCGAACATGCCGTGGTTTAATGCATGGAAGCCGGCAAGGGTCACGAATTGGAACTTGTAACCCATTTTTCCAAGTTCCTCTTGGAATTTCGCAATTGTTTCTTCGTCGAGTTTCTTTTTCCAGTTAAATGATGGCGAACAGTTGTAAGCTAACAATTTGCCAGGGAACTGCTCATGAATGGCTTCGGCAAATTGTCTTGCTTCGTGAATATTCGGCTCGGAGGTTTCACACCAAATTAAATCGGCATATGGTGCGTAGGCCAAACCGCGGGCAATCGCCTGTTCAATCCCTGCCTTTACCCGGAAGAATCCCTCGCCAGTCCGCTCGCCGGTAATGAACGGAGCATCATTCAAATCGATATCACTTGTAATTAAATCAGCAGCGTTGGCGTCGGTACGAGCAACTAATACGGTTGGAACCCCCATTACATCAGCTGATAACCGTGCCGCAATCAAGTTGCGAACCGCCGTTTGTGTTGGCAGCAATACTTTACCGCCTAAGTGGCCGCACTTTTTCTCGGAAGAAAGCTGGTCTTCAAAGTGGACGCCTGACGCACCTGCTTCGATCATGCCCTTCATCAATTCGAAACAGTTTAATTGTCCGCCAAAGCCTGCCTCGGCATCGGCGACAATCGGAGCGAACCAATCAATTGAATCGTCACCTTCGGAATGGGTGATTTGGTCTGCACGCTGAAGTGCCTGGTTAATTCGTTTAACCACGCTTGGCACGCTGTTTGCCGGGTACAAGCTTTGGTCTGGATACATATGTCCGGAAAGGTTGGCATCGGCTGCTACCTGCCAGCCGCTTAAGTATATGGCTTTTAGCCCAGCTTTTACCTGCTGCACCGCCTGATTTCCTGTTAAGGCACCAAGGGCATTAATATAGTCTTCTTCATTTAACAGCTTCCAAAGTTTTTCAGCCCCTTTGCAAGCCAAAGTATGTTCGATATCAATTGAACCGCGCAGCTTTATAACATCCTCGGCCGTATATGGTCTTGTAATCCCTTGCCAACGCTTATCTAACTCCCAGCTTTCCTGCAACCCAGCCACTCTTGAATCTGTCATTTAAAAATTCCTCCTATCAATCTATTAGAATATTTTTTAAAAAAATAACGCATTTTATAACTGCTCATATCCCGGCAATGTTAAAAAATCAACAAACTCATTATTTAAAATTAAGCGGTCAAATAGGCGAATTGCCTCATCAAACCGGCTTTCCTCAAAGCTTTGGGTCCCGATTTCATGCTTAATTCTTTCTAATTCCTCGCCTTTTAATTGCTCATACATTTCGATTGTTACTTTCCTGCCGTCATCTAGAACCCCTTTTGGATGGCGGATCCACTGCCAAAGCTGCGCCCGAGAAATTTCAGCCGTTGCCGCATCCTCCATTAAGTTATAGATTGGCGCTGCTCCTCTGCCGGAAAGCCAGGATGCGACATATTGAATGCCGACATTGATATTCGTGCGGACACCTGCTTCTGTTATCGTTCCGCCAGGCACCTCAAGTAAGTCTTGCGCTGTAATTGTTATTTTTTGCTGTTTCGCTGTATGGATTTGGTTTGGCGTCGGCATTTCGCCGTCGAATGCTTCCATTGCAACCGGGACAAGTCCTGGGTGCGCTACCCATGTACCGTCGTGTCCGTCGCGTGCTTCCCGCTCTTTATCAGCCCGAACTTTTGCAAAGGCTTCTTCGTTTGCCTGCTGGTTATTTTTCACCGGAATTTGAGCCGCCATTCCGCCCATTGCCGGTGCCTTGCGGCGGTGGCATGTTTGAATCGTTAGCAGCGAATAAGAGCGCATAAACGGCGAAGTCATCGTGACTTGAGCGCGATCTGGCAAAATGACATCCTTTTGGCTACGCAGTTTTTTTATAAAGCTGAAAATGTAATCCCATCTGCCGCAGTTCAAGCCGGCTGAATGCTCCTTTAACTCATAAAGAATTTCATCCATTTCGAACGCCGCCATAATTGTTTCGATTAATACCGTTGCCTTGATGGTTCCTTGAGCAACCCCAAGCTTTTCCTGGGCAAAAACAAATACATCATTCCAAAGTCGCGCTTCTAAATGGCTTTCTAGTTTTGGAAGATAGAAATAAGGGCCAGAACCTTTTGCAAGCAGTGCCTTTACATTGTGAAAAAAATACATGCCAAAGTCGAAAAAGCTTCCGGAGATAGGCTTGCCATCTAAAAGCACATGTTTTTCTTCAAGATGTAACCCGCGTGGTCTTGGAATCAGCAGCGCTGTTTGTTCCTTTAACACATATTTCTTACCATTCGAGTTTTCAAAACTAATCGTCCGTTTCACTGCATCCCGTAAGTTGATTTGTCCTTCGATAGCATTTTCCCATGTTGGTGAAGTGGCATCCTCAAAATCAGCCATAAACAATTTCGCCCCGGAATTCAAGGCATTAATGACCATTTTACGGTCTGTCGGTCCGGTAATTTCTACGCGGCGGTCTTGAAGGTCTTTTGGCAGCGGTGCAATTGTCCACTCCCCATTGCGAATGTGTTTTGTTTCAAGAAGGAAATCCGGCAGTTTGCCGTTATCAATTTCCTGTTGGCGTTTTTGTCTGTACTGTAACAGTTCCACTCTTCTTGCACCGAACCTTTGCTCTAACTCCTCAATAAAACTCAAAGCCTCCGGAGTTAAAATCTCATCATACTGGGCTTTTATCGCCCCAACCACTTCAATACCAGTCGTTTGCGTTGACATGAACTTATTCACCTCTTTGTTATAATACAGTGACTATCTACGTTTTGTATTATATAACACGATATTTAAAAATGGAACTATTTTTCTGAAAATTTTAAATAAATAGGCAAAAATGCCCTGTTTCTTTTTTATTAAACCAATAAAATACTTGATATATCTGGTTTTTTTGAATGAGTATTATTACCTATTTATTGTCTGGAGGGACTTGAATGCTGCTTTATCTGAAGGAAATGGATGAAATTTATGCAGAGAAGATATTACGTTGGAAATACGAGGCACCTTATGATTTTTATAATAATGAGTATAGTGTGGAAGATGTGCAGGAATTGTTGAATTCCTCCTATTCAGCAATCTTGGATGATCAAGATGAGGTATTTGGATTCTTCTGCATTGGTGAATCGGCTCAGGTACCGATTGACGCCGATTTTGGGGCCTATCCTCAAGGTTACATTGATGTTGGCATTGGAATGAACCCAGAGTTTACTGGTCGGGGAAAGGGGCTTTCATTTTTAACATTTATTCTTCAGCAAATTAACGAGGAGCACGGTGCTCTGCCAGTACGACTTACCGTGGCAGCGTTTAATACCCGGGCTATCCATCTTTATGAAAAACTTGGGTTTGTGAAGGAAAAGGAGTTCTATCGCGGGGATGTTGTATTTATAACGATGGTTAAAGGAGCTTAGTTCCTTTAACCAATTGACTAAAACCACTAAATTTTCTTTGGTAAACATTCTTAATGACAATATTCATTAGCTAATCACTGAAAATGTCTTTAAACTAATTCAAAATGTTCTTTCTTGATATAACCGCCGAAAGTCTCCCTCACGGTCGTCGCTGTTTAAAAACTCATCGCTAGCAATTGCTGTTAACAGTTTGCTTTTTAAAGCGGTATCTGCCACTTCCTTAATAATCCACTTTCGCTTCTCAAAAAGAAAATCGAGGTATTCTTCGTACCTTTCATCAAACCCCTGCTCCAGCTGCTCACGAATCTTCCTGGCAAGCGTTGGACTCGCACCGCCGGTTGAAACGGCGATTGACAAACGACCGCGCTGAAAAATAGCAGGTAGGTGAAAATCCGATTCCTCTGGATCATCGACCATCATAACGAGCTGGCAGGCATCCGATGAATCTTTTACCAGTTGGTTCAAAGCCTTATCGTTTGTTGCAGCAAAGACCATAAACGCGCCCTGCAAATCCCCTTTAGAAAACTGCCGCTGCACCCATTCAATTTTTCCAGCATGAAAGAGCCCTTGTAATTCTTCCGTCGTTTCCGGGCTGACCATCACAACACGAGCCCCAGTACAAAGTAACCCGCTTATTTTTCGCTCGGCCACCTTACCTCCGCCAACGAACACAACTTTTTTCCCTTCAAGCCGTAACATAATCGGATAATTTGAACTCATTCGACACCTCCGCAACCCGTTTTTCAATTAGCGGAATTAACTTGTCAGCAAAACCAACCGGCTCACAAAAAATAATATCTCCGCCCGCCTTATCCAGTTCTCTCTTCATTTTGACGGTATAGCCTCCGGAAAACAAGAAGTGAGGAAGAATATAAATCTTTTGACTTGCTAGTTTTGCCGCCACATCCTGATAGAAAATGGGCGTTGTGACGAAGGCCGTGTGAACCTTACTACCAATTTTCTCAGCCAAACCTATTGCTAGTTTTTCAAATTCAACTGCAGCTTTAGGGACCCGGCTCCCGTGGCCCACCATCAGCACCGTTTCGTCCCCCTGCCCGCTAAAACCAGCAGCAGCCAGTCTGTCTGCTAGAATTTCCACCATACTGTCATCAACACCTAGTGGCCTTCCATAGTGGAAAACAACGTCCGGATAGCGGTCCAGTTCTGCTGGAATATCAACCGCCGCATGAACCCCAGGCAATAGGAAAACAGGGACAACCGTGATTTTGCTTGCCCCTTGTTCGATGCAGGTGTCAATCGCTTGAGTAATCGATGGTTCCTTATTTTCAAGAAATCCATAGGACTGAATGGCTACCGCAGACTGGTGCATCACTTTTTTAATAAAAGCAATAAACTTCTCGTTTGCCGCTGCCCGCCTGCTTCCATGCGCAAGATAAATGACAGCCTCCATGACTCCTACACCACCCTATGCGGTTGTCCTGCCAAGTATTCAACCAAGGCTTCTTTTGTTGCTCTTCTTGGCATCCCATGTGATCGAAGTCCAGCCATTTCCACAGCGCCCATCGTTTGTTTGCCCATACTGACAACCTGCAAATCCTTCATAAACTCCAGGACATCTATTCCACATTCCTTTAACCCTTCAATAAAAGGCTCCACTGATGCCCGGCAAGGGAAAACCATTGTGTTCACATCTGCTTCCTCTAGCATTCTTTTAAAAATAGGCAGGAATTGGAGATCGAGCTCTTTCCTACTTGTTATCCAGCTGTCGGCATTAGGGTGATTATGTTTTAAAATGCTATTATCACCGACAATAAGTAGTTTACCTGCCACTGACATCTCATCGATTAAATGGGGAGTCAAGCCGCGTTCCTGTAGGGCATTTATTGTTTTAATAGAAACACCAAATACATCCGCCGTTACTTTTCTAATATCCACTCGATTTTCCATCAATGTTTTGAAAAAGTCGCCGACACTTTCAGGAGATGTGAACAAAATTCCTTTATAGCTCGAAATGTTTGCTAGAATATCTGAATGAATTGGTAACGATATCCTTTTCCATTTTGGGAATTCAATCACATCAGCGCCGGACTCCATCAATTCCTTTGCCAACCCACTTACACCCTCACAGGTCCGCGCAAGCAGGATTTGCCGGCCATACAACGGCTTTTTCTCAAACCAGCTGATTTTTTCCCGAAGCGAGATGACTTCACCGACAAGAATGATGGCAGGATTGGTGAACTTTGCTTCTAGGACCTTCGCTGAAATATCGGCAAGCGTCCCTTGCAATGTTTTCTGGCGGCCAAATGTACCCCATTGGATCAAAATAACCGGTGTGGAATCGGGCTTTCCGTGTGTTACAAGATTATCACAGATAAACGGTAAATTCCCCACTCCCATGTAAAAAGCAATTGTGTCGACACCGCGGGCAAGGCCTTCCCAATCAAGGAGCGGTTTGCCGTCCTTAGATTTATCATGAGCGGTGACGACGGCAAAGGATTCGGCATGCTCACGATGGGTGACAGGAATTCCGGCATATAGGGGGGCTGCAATCCCCGATGAAATGCCAGGCACGATTTCAAAAGGAATTTCGTATTGGGCAAGGGCGGCTGCTTCTTCGCCGACTCTGCCAAAAACGCCGGGGTCGCCGCCTTTTAAACGGACAACTCTTTTGCCTGCTAATGCCTTTTCCACCAAAAGATCATTAATGTTTTCCTGGCGCAAAATATGGCGGTCAGGCAATTTACCACAGTAAATTAGCTCACAATCGCTCGTGGCAAATTCTAATAGTTTTGGATTGGCAAGCCGGTCATATAAAATGACTTCGGCCTGCTTGATCGCTTCCAACCCTTTAACGGTGATAAGTCCTACGTCCCCTGGCCCTGCGCCTACTAAAAATACTTTTCCTGTTTTCATCCTGCAGCCTTCCTTCCTTATTGCCGTGCTAATTTGCTTTTTGAGATTCGCTAATAAGCATGCTAGATTCGCTGATAAAACAAAATATTCGCTGATAAATCTTTCAAATTCGCTGATAAAACCACTAAAACCGCTGATAAAAATTTTTCAAGGAGATTTTTTTCGAAAAACAGCCCCTATAATACGATAAAAATGATATCTTCTTCTCTTTCTACCTTAAATGTCCTTACTTGGCCCTCGTCCGGTGCCTGGACCTTGCCATCTACTAATGAAATCTTCCAATCATAGACGGGGCAGTAAACATATTCACCGCTGACAAGCCCTTCCGAAAGGACACCGCCCTTCGGATGGGGACTGAGATTTTCTAGCGCAAAAACTTTGCCGTTTGTGACTTTAAATAGTGCAATTTCTGTGTTATCAATTTTAAGAGAATAACCTGCCCTAGCTTTTAGATTAGAATAGTTTGCCACCGGAATTCGTGTTAATGTTGTAATCATTTGGACTCACTCCCCACCCTTGATAGTATGCTGAGCATAATATTTATCTTGTATTTCTTCATTTTGAATTGCTTCGTTCCAAGGCTCGATGTACTTTTTCAATGTTTGATCCATCCGCTCGTTTAACGCTTTACGTGTTTCCTCATCTGCCAAGACTTCCTTCACATGGTCCAAGCCTACGCGTTCTACCCACTTTGAAGTACGCTCTAAATAATTCGCTGTTTCCCGGTAGTATTGGAGGTAGGCGCCAGTCATTTCCATAACCTCTTCTTGCGTTTTCACTTTGCATAGCAAGTCGCCAGGGCGAAGGTCAACACCGCCGTTACCTGCGACGTAAATCTCCCAGCCTCCATCAATACCAACGAAGCCGATGTCTTTAATTCCAGCTTCAGAACAGTTCCTCGGGCACGCTGATACGCCCATTTTTACTTTATGCGGTGTATCCAGACGTTCAAACTTTTTCTCAAGTTCAATTCCCAGTGCCATTGAATCCTGGGTACCGTAGCGGCAGAATTGTGCACCGACACAGGTTTTTACTGTGCGTAGTGTTTTTCCGTAAGCATAGCCGGATGGCATATCAAGCTCTTCCCACATCGCTGGCAGGTCTTCTTTTTTCACACCGAACAAGCCAATCCGCTGCCCGCCGGTTAATTTTACTAGTGGTACGTTGTACTTTTCTGCGACCTCAGCGATTTTTTTCAAATCAGCTGCTGTTGTGACCCCGCCGTACATCCTTGGGACAACGGAGTAGGTTCCATCCTTCTGAATGTTGGCGTGCATTTTTTCATTGACGAGGCGGGAATCACGGTCATCCTTGTATTCATCCATGTGAATCATGCCAAGGTAATAGTTGATAGCAGGTCGGCATTTCGTACAGCCTTCCTCATTGTTCCACTGCAGTACGTTCATGACTTCCTTCACACCTGTTAGGCCCTTCGCCTTGATTTCCTCCACCAACTCCTCACGGCTAATTGTTGTACAGCCGCAAATGCTTGTTTTCTGTGCCGCAGCAGAATCGAATTGATCACCAAGTGTATGGGCAAGAATACTGCTGACCATTGGCTTGCAGCGTCCGCAAGACCGCCCAGCGTTTGTGCAATAGCTGACCTGGTCAAGCGTCGTGAGACCCTGTGTTTGAATCGCTTCAACAATTGCCCCTTTTGTCACCCCATTACAGCCGCAAACGAGTTCATCATTTGGCATGGAAGCAATATCATCACTAGCCCTTCCCGAACATTCTGTTTGAAAAATGGAAACCCCGCTAATATCTTCTTTTTTCGTCAGCATCCGGAACAACTTTGTACTATCCTTTGTATCGCCATAAAGGACAATCCCGACAATCAAGTTATTTCTCGTTAATACCCGTTTATAAATACCGTCATATTCGTTGTAAACCATGATTGATTTCGTTGATCCATCTTCAAAAATTTCTCCTGCAGAGAAAAGGTCAACACCTGCCACCTTTAATTGCGTCCCGGTAACAGATCCTGCATACGGCTTCGCTTCACCCCCGCAAATACGTTCTGCCAGTACTTTTCCTTGTTCATATAATGGCGCCACCAAGCCATAAACAATTTCGCGATGCTCCGCGCACTCACCGACTGCGTAAACATTCGGTATGCTGGTTTCCATGAAGTCATTGACCACAATGCCGCGATTGACGTAGATGCCGCTGCTTTTTACGACTGCTGTATTGGATTTAATCCCAATCGCCATCACGACAAGATCCGCTTCTACTTCGGAGCCGTCTTTAAAACGCAGGCCTGTGACGCGTTCGTCTCCAAGGATTTCGACAGTTTCTTTTTCCATTAAAAAGTTCATGCCTTGAGCTTCAAGTTCTGCTCTAAGTAGTGACGAGGCAATCGGATCGAGCTGCCGTTCCATTAGATGCGGCATTAAATGGACCACGTCGACTTTCATCCCTAGATTTAGCAATCCTCTGGCCGCCTCAAGACCGAGCAGCCCGCCGCCGATGACTACAGCCTTTTTATACCGCTCCGCCGACTTGATCATCATTTCACAATCTTGGATATCACGAAATCCAGTCACGCCGATTTTATCTGCACCTGGAATCGGCAGGATGAATGAATTGGATCCAGTCGCAATAATCAATTCATCATACTCGACTTCTCGTCCCTGATCGCTGATGACACGCTTTGCCTCTACATCAATGTTTACGACTGTTTCTCCTGTAAATAATTGAATATTATTTTCCTTATACCAATCTAGTGGATTGATAATGATTTCATCAAAATTTGTATCACCCTGAAGAATATTCGATAACTTAATACGATTATAGTTTGGGTATGGCTCTTGTCCAAAAATAGTTATGTCAAATTGTTCTGGCGACAGTTTTAGGATTTCTTCAATCGTTCTAACACCAGCCATTCCGTTTCCGATCATCACTAATTTTTTCATTTTGGATCGCTCCCTATATATTTAAGTTAATTAATGTTTTCTTTATAGTTAAATTGTAAACCCTGCAGCTTTAAATAATTGTGAGGTACGTCACATTCAACCACAGTATGTGAATGGTTTCACAATTTTGTCATAAAGGCTTTACGATAAGAAAAAGAAGGTGCCTCCATTGGAGACACCTTCTTGTTATTATGCCGGCTGCCTATTCTTTTTCACCAGCGGAATCGGTTTGACAAGCTTACTTATTACCGGAATTAGGACACCCACTAGCACAACCGGAACAAGCTCCCACAATACGAGCGGCGGTGTAATCAGCCAGCCTGATTGATGGATGCCATACAGAATAAGGAAATAACCTAAACTGCCTGCCAGCCCGGCCAGCCAGTTCATTTTTCTAAACAATAAATAGCACAGTGGAATCAGTATTAGTGTAATTGGTACATAAGATGTTGGATAACCAACTGCCGCAAAAATACCTTTACCGACAAATCTTAATAAAATATATAACGCCGCGGCCATGACAGGTATAGTAAAGTCTCGAAAAATTCGAATGATAAAGACTGTCAGCAGTGCAACCATTAGCACTGAATAAATCGGGTAAACCCACTCCGGAATCCCGCCAAAAATTTGTGACGCCGGGTCAGAGATGAGTTCGAGAATTTCAGGTGAGGCAATCGATTTTCCCTGCATGTATTGGTCATAGGAAATCGCCCCATTTTCCTGCTGCATATTTGGGAACATCAAACATTCAAGTAAAAACATCGCGAACCAAGTATGCATCGACTTCCAGGTCGGCTTTACATCTCTAGTGAACATGTAGTAACCGCGCCAAACTCCAAATATCATAATACCCGTTGCAATGTAATAAATAAAATGGGTCGGGCTCCACGTTGTTAAATCAATTCCATAGGCAATATGATAGGTAAAATCTAAGGGGATTCCAATTAAAAATAAAACATAGCCAATCGTAATTAGATTTCTTGAAAATGCGTCCATGTAAGTAGAGCGCCGCCACTCTTTAAATAACAAATATCCCCCCAGTACAAATCCAAGTGTATTAACAATATGGGGAATGGAATATTCCTCAAACAAATATTTAAAGTGATACGATGCATCCCAGGCAGAACCAATAAATTTTAATAAAAAGGCGATTACCCATAATCGATAATATTTCAAGTTCATCATCCCCTCTCCTGACCTTATCCTAATAAGTCAAATGGATCCCCCAAAATGGCGATTAGGATATAATTAATCGCTATGGCGATACCGAACACGATTCCGGCATTTCGGACTTTTTTTTGGGTGAATAATTTATACATAAATACAATTCCTGCTGTGACGACAAAGACGTTACAGGTCAAAAATGTCCAAAGCATACTCTCACTATGCTGGACCGCTGTAACATGCAATAAATATAACGGTATCAAAATGCCTTCCTCCAAAAACTGCATGATATTAAGATAGTAACAGAATTCGCTTGCTGCCAACTTTCATTTTAGAAGACGAATTTCCTAGTTAAAATGTTTCATTTTTCTAACTTCAATCCTTATTCTAACATTAATTTTAGAAAAATTGGCTATTAATTTACAGTAAATTCTTGCACTGGCTGAATCCGGTAATGTACATTAGAGTAATGGACGATGATTGGAGAGGAGAATGTTCCATGAAGCAAATTGTTATTAGCATTTTACTATTATCAGTTGTATTTCTAACTGCCTGCAATTCAATAAAAGTCCCTAAGTCGACAATGGATCATAAAATGAGTGCCACCCCTACCGATGTGGTTCCAACTAAATCCGAATGGACATTAACAGACCAACCGCAAGCTAACGTGAAAATTCCGATTTCCATTTTAATAATGGATAAGGCAGGTAAACCGATTAAAACATTTGAAACGGTTCACGAGAAAAAAATGCATTTATTTATCGTTAGTAAAGATTTAGCTTATTTTTCCCACATCCACCCTAAGTATGAAGGGAATGGAAAATTTAATATTACGACCAGCTTCCCTGCTGGAGGAGACTATAAGATTATTGCTGAGTCAACCCCAAAAGGAGGCGGCGATAGCAGCGTGGAAACTCACTGGGTTCATATTGAAGGAGAGCCTGCGAAGGAAGAACCGCTAACTCCGGATAAGACGTTTACCAAAGTGGTTGATGGCAAAAAAGTGACACTCACATTTAGCCAACTTGCTGCCGGAAAGACGCTACATATGACGTTTACCATCACGGATGCAAAAACAAACAAACCGATAAAAAATCTGCAGCCCTATTTAGGGGCGATGGGTCATACGGTTGCCATCAGTGCGGATGCCGAAAAATACTTGCACATTCATCCAATGACCACTTCAGGAAATGGACCGAGTGTTATCTTTATGACGATTTTCCCGGAAGCTGGCGTTTATAAAGTTTGGGGACAATTTAAACACAATGGTAAAGTCTTCACAGTACCATTTGTTATAAATGTGCCAAAAAAATAAACCAAAAAAACCCCTAATAAAGTCGAATAGGGGTTTTTGAACGCATAAACCAATACATTTTTTTGGAAGTTGGTGCCTGACACCCCTCGCGGACATTTGTCCGTGTGGGGTAGACAGTTAGGAGGAGAACTCCCTCCTGCTTTTAAACATAAAGTCTACACTTCTCCAGAAGGTTTGACCATCGGGGTATAGGCTGGTAGTGGAGTACCAAAATTAGGGGTACCATCTGGTTTCCAATTGATTTTTTGAACCCTTGGATTCCGAAGCCTTCCCAGACCATGGTCTCCTTCATCCTCCGAAAACGAAAATGCGTGGTAGACGATCCAGTCCTCAGTTCCGTCTGGGGATTGAGTAAAGCTATTATGCCCAGGGGAAAATACTCGGTTTTTTACACTTTTCGAGAAAACGGGTCCCGGATGTTTTACCCAAGAATCAGGATCAAGAAGGTTCGCCGTTTCACTTGCTGTAAGCATCCCTAAGCAATAGTCATCAGACCATGTTGCACTTGCAGAAAAAACGAGAAAAATTTTACCGTTCCGTTTTAGAATTATTGGACCTTCATTTATTGCCATTCCACCTTGTTTCTCCCATTCATCCGCCGGAGCCGATAGTAATATGTTTTCACCTATTAGTGTCCACGGGTTTTCCATTTTTGCCATGTAAAGTGCTGAACCATAATCAGGAAAATATCCATATCCTGAGTATAGAAAATATAACTCATCCTTATGCTGAAGAACGGTTCCATCTAAACCAGGATGATCGGTATTCACTGCACCCCTGAAATGCCACTTGCCCAGCAATGGATTTTGCGAAGAATTTTCAAGTACATAGATTTGCCGAGTATCATCACCACCACCATCATTGGCAGTAAAATAAATGAACCATTTCCCGTTAATAAAGTGTATTTCAGGTGCCCAAATATTGTGGCTATATGGACCTTCTGCTGGAGGTGACCATATTATTTTTTTCTCTGTTGTCGAAATTCCTGTGATGGTCGGACACTTCCAAATGGCTATATGATCAGATAAAGTAATGGTTAAATAATAGTACCCGTCTGTATGTTTATAAATATAAGGATCCGGGCCACTTTCAAGCAGGGGATTCATAAACATTTCACTTTTTTGACTCGTAATGATATGGTGGGTTTGCGTTTCCATAATTAGCACCTCCATATTGGCTTATAATGACTATCTTTGAATTGATTTTATCGTTAAGTACAAAACGCTACTCATTTTATAAAAATGGCAGACATCTAAGATTTACCTTTTTGTTTTAATTCTCTTATTAATCTATCTACATCTGACAATAATTCTTCCTTTGCACGTTTAGATACATAATCTCCTTTTGCTTTATCAAGCAATTCTTGAAAATCATTTAAATGTTTTAAGGACTGTTCAATATGGCCATTTTCCATATGATGATTTGACTGTTCTAGTTTATTGCTTAATTGTTTATATAAACTGTGATTTATTTCTCCAGAAGCATTGTATTTATCAAGCAATTTCAAAATTGTTTTGTGACTCGTTTCTATTGGTTTCACATGAAAATTATCAAATCTCGTAAAATTATAGTTTGATCTAAGTCCTACTTTTCCTTGTGTAAATGCTGTGCTGCTATTATCGGTATAATCTATTTTAGGATTATCCATATCACCAACAAATATCTTAATATTGGTTCCTTTTGCAACAACTTTTATATGCTGCCATGTATTTAGAGGAGCACTGATTTTTGCACCTTTTAGGTACGACCAATAAAAATTAAATTTTCCTAAATGAACACCATCTTTATTGATATACGCAAGATATCCTTGCATAAAATTAGGATTATTTTGACCAAGTTCAATCCCATTGGCTGGATTATTTACTCTAAAAATTAAGCCGCCGTCACCTGTCCCGGCTCCAATATTAATATCTGCTTCAACCGTATAATCCTTCCACTTATTATCTCCGATTACAGATTTCGCAAAGGTACCTGGTGCTGCACTATATTCCCCTTCAGTTGCCGGTGGTTTTTCTCCTTTATCTAAAGTAAAATCAATACTTCTAAAGTCAAATTCACCCTTTACCATTTCCGCCTTAATCGTATGTTTGCCAGCGGGTAAAAAGATATTTTCTTTAATGACATTTTCCCAGTTATCCCAGCCGCCTGTTTTTGGCACATCTATGATACCTGTTAAATCAACAGTATCATCAAGCCAAAGCCTAATTTGATTTCCCTCTAAATCAGTTGCAATTCTGATGGCTACTTGATATTTGTCCTCTTTTTCAATATCGACGTTATATTTTAACCATTCTCCCGCTTGATTCCAGCCAACATTATAACCACCTTCAGGATTAACGCGAATATCTACTGAATCTCTTCTATATTTACCACCGATATTTACAGGAGAATTATCGTGATAACCAATACCTTCTCCACCTGTAATATAATCAGCCGCCATGATTTTTCCTGGAAGCTTCTTATGATTGTCAAACCTGTGAAGTGTTAATCTAGAAACATCAAATTCTCCTTGAAGAGTTACTAGCTTTAAATTGTGTTTTCCAGCTGGTAATGAAACGTCTCCCGATGGAACGCTTTTCCAATTATTCCAATCACCTGTATTTGGTATGGTCATTTCTCCTGTTACATCAATTGTATCATCTAAAAGGAGCTTTGCTTTTCCTCCATCTTTGATTGCTGATGTAAGTAAATCTAAACCATATGTTCCTTCTTCTTCAATGTTTATGTCATATGCCAGCCATTCACCTGTTTGATTGGAGGTAACTGCGAAACCACCTTCCGGATTCACTCGGATATCGACAGAATCGGCTCGATATTTTCCTCCACTATTCCCCACAGTGTTATCATGGTAGCCTACACCTTCACCACCTAGATTGTATTCAGCAGCTTCAATGATACCTGGCACTGGTTTATGAATATCAAACGATGTAAAATCAAGACTAGTAAAATCAAATTCTCCTTCTACGATCTCAACCTTAATCGTATGCTCACCCTCCGGCAATGTAATCCCTTCTTTAATAACAGGCTGCCAATTATTCCAATCACCTGTGTTGGGGACATCTAACACACCGGTTAAATCTGTTTTATCATCTAACCATAAACGAACCTTTGCCGAATGAAATGTTGTTGCTGTATTTAATTGAACATTATAGAGACCTGTTTCTTTTATTGCGACATTGTATTTAAACCATTCTCCTGTTTGATTCCATCCAACAGCAGTACCGCCTTTTGGATTGTTACGGATATCGACAGCATCTCCTCTTAATACTCCACCAATATTTTCAGCTGTTGTTTCATGATAGGCTATCCCTTCACCGCCAGTTATATAGTATGCGGCACTAATTGAACCTGGTATAGGTTTGTATGCATCAAAAGCGCTGGGTTTATTTGTTTTAACCGTCCAATATCCTTCTATTTCCTCCCAGCCATCACTATTTCCATCATTAAAATCTGAAATCACTTGTTTTACTTCTTTATATTTTTGAAAATTCATATTGGCTAAATCAAACGTTCCATCGTTAACGACTATTTTTATCGAATGCTTGCCTTTTGGTAAATCAATGCCCTCAATCGAGAATGTTTTCCACTCATCTGTTTTTGGAATATTTAATGCACCTGTCAAATCAATCGAGTCATCTAACACTAATTTTACTTGGGCATCATCGCTCGAGGCTGAAACTCTTAGGTCTACATTGTAAGTAGCGTCTTCAGCAACATTGGCATTGTAGTTGAACCATTCACCAGGTTTATTCAAGCTTACGTTATATCCACCTTCAGAATTCACTTTAATATCAACAGAATCTCTTCTATAAAGATTGCTAGTATTCTTTGCAGTTGAATCATGAAAGCCTACTCCTTCACCGCCTGTATTATAGTGAACAGCTTCGATCTTTCCCGGTAAAGGTTTATATGCATTAAATACATTACTTCCGTTCACTTTATTACTGAATGCAGTATAGCCAAATGCCGCATGAAGATTAGAAGTAATATATCCAATTTTTCCTCCGTTTAGCCCAGCTATTTTGCGTGTTTGCTTCTGCATTCCATCTACGAAAATCTTATAAGTGGTAGAAGACTTCTCTACTCGTAATTGATGGAGCTTTGAATAATCATAGCCCTTAGGCAGGTCCGTCGCTTCACTGCTTTGTTTGACCCCGTTTACGATAAAGGAAGATTCTAATTGATTTTTCTTAGGATTTAACACCGCTAAGCCGTAGTTGTTTTCATCCTTATAAGAGAAAACTGCTCCTAATTGTGGATCACCTTTCGCTCCTTGTTCAATCGCTTTCATATTGAATTCTGCAGTGTAGTCTGATAAAGTAGAAGCCTTCGTCAATTGTTTAAATGAATGGGTATTTTCTATTGTCGTTTGTTGGAGCCAACCAGGCATATCTGAAGCAACACCCCAGCTTCCTCTGTTTTTATTTTCCCAATTTTCAGTAAATGATGATTGTGTGAAACGTTCACTAAAATCGGGTAAGTCCGGGTTTGGCTGTTCTGAAGTCGTAGGACCAAGAACAAGCATCTTTTCGCCATTCCAAGCGATTCGATCTAGATTCATATATCGTCCTGGATTCGCATGACTATGATACACCATATACTCAGAGTCAAGATCTGGACCTCTAACGACAGAATTGTGCCCAAGTCCTACATTCGATCCTTCCGAATTTATCAAAATCGGATTTTGGTCAAGGTTATGAGAAAAACCAGTAATCGGACTATCACTGCTTGAATAATCAACCCGATATGCTTTATTCCATACGTGATTGCCTGTATAGGTCATATAATATTTACTATTTCTTTTTAAAACGGTTGGTCCTTCTGTCCAGCCATTCATTTCTGCCCCTGTGTTTGATACTTGACCAAAGGTATAGGGATCTGTCATTGGACGTGCATCAATTCTTCGATCGCCCGTACTGTAGAAATACCATTTTCCATCATCATCAATAAACACATGTCCATCAATTCCCATGCCCAGGTTTTCGGTTTGCTTCACAAAGGGACCTAATGGATTGGAGCTTTTGTACACATAATGCCCATGTCCCCCAGGTGATGTGTACATATAAAAATCACCATTCCAATAAACAACCTCAGGGGCATAGGCAGCCTTTGTTGTAGGCTCCTCCGTCACCAATCCACCGTACTCCCAATTAACCAAATCTTCAGACTTCCAAGCTTTTACTCCACTCTTATCATCCACCGTACTGACATAAAGATAATAAATACCGTTGTGTTTTAAAATATAGGGATCTCCTTCTCCATAAAACACGCCTGTATCCCAATTCCAAGAATTTGATAATCTAAGGGGGTTACTGTAGGCAAAGGCCGATAAGGGGATGGAAAATAGAAAGCCAGCCAAAACGATCGTCGTTACAAACTTTTTCAGAAAAATCTCCTCCTTTATATTCTCTTAGCAACCAATCAACGTTAAAAACAGGCAAAAAAAAATCACCCTATAACCAAAAGAAAGGATAGAAGGTAAACTTTCCTTTGGTTATATACTATTGATTTTCTATAAGTCCATAGTGACTGAATTAGCAGGACTACTATTTATATTATTGCTTTTGAAATTGATAGTTTACCATCTTTGAGATTGATTTATTTTTAGCTAACGCTAAAATTCCTGCCGATAGAAACAGCAAACATCCTAAAAGGTCCATCACCAAATAGGAAGCAAACCCTAATAGAATAAACCAGATAGGTTTCTTTACTTCCGCTTTATCGTCCTTCAATGTTTTCGCTAAAACAAAGTTTAAAATTCCCAGAATAACAAATAGCATCCCAAAGGTAACCGAAAACATATACAAACTGCCAAAAATGGATTGTGCAGCCTCAAGTTTTGCTAGAGTGTTATATGAGGAGTTCAATCCTTCATTTTTTATATATGATGCATAAACAAAAATGGTAAGGAGACCTGAGACTATTTGCCATGTAGAACCGACCATAAGTAATCTTCTCTCGAGCTTTCTATTCACCATTAAGCCTCCTTAACAGGCAGAATTTGTTTTTAATTATCCTTTAACACCGGATGACAAGGAGAGTGATTCCATAAAATATTTTTGAGTGAACAAATATAGAATAAATGTTGGAACAATTGCTACCAGTGCTCCAGTTAAAGCATGAGCTACATCTAGTGCATACATCCCCTGGAGTAATTGTAATCCTGGTGTAATTGGCATTTTTTCAACATCATTAAACACAATAGATGGCCATAAGAAGTCATTCCAGGAGGCTGTAAATGTAAACAATGCTACAACAGTCAATACAGGTCTTATCAATGGCAAGATCAACTTAAAGAATATTTGGAAATCAGAGGCACCATCCACTCTCGCAGATTCATCAAATTCCTTAGGAATCCCCTGCATAAACTGTCTTATGAGAAAAATATTAAATACTCCAGCTGCCCCTGGAACAATCGCCGCTAAATAATTATTTACCCAACCCAATGTATCAATAATTTTATAGAGTGGAATAAGATTTACGACTGCTGGGAACATCATCGTTGCCATTAAAAAGACAAAGATAGCATCTCTTCCCTTAAATTTCATTCTTGAATATCCATAACCAGCTAATGAAACGATTACTAATACTAATACTGTTTGTGATACCGATATAATAAGCGAGTTCAAAAACCATTTGGCAACTGGAGCACTTGTGTTACCAAAGAGGACATCCTGGTAATTACCAATAACCCAATTAATAGGTAAAATCGTAAAAGCATTTGTTTGAATATCTGCCTCACTTTTGAAGGAAGTGATCATTGTATACAGGACAGGGACAATCCAAATAAACACCATTAAAAGTAAAAAGATTACAGCAACAATTTTTGAAATTCTTTTTTTCTCCAAGGTAAGCACCTCCTAATCACGTTGTCTTAAAAAGAAGAATTGGATGGCAGAAACAGCCATAATACATAAACCTAGGATTACAGCCAGTGCTGCCCCAATACCAGCAATGGAAATTCCAGAACCAAATGCGTTCTCTTGAATGTACATTAACAAAACTGTAGTTGAGCTTGTTGGTCCTCCTTTTGTTAACATAAGGGGTTGTCCATATACATTAAATTGTGCGATTGTTGTAATGACAACAGTATATAATATTTGAGCTCTTATGCTAGGTAAAGTGATTCTAAAGAATCTTTGTATACTATTTGCCCCATCCATAGAGGCAGCCTCATATAAATCTTTTGAAATACCGTTAAGAGCGGCCTGATAAATAATCATATTCGCACCGATTGTCCACCAAACAGTAACAGTCACTAATGTAATCCAAGCATATGGCTGGGTAGCGAGCCAGTTCGTTTCTACATTAAGATAATGATTAAGTGGTCCAAAAGAAACACTATAAAGCATGGAAAAAATAATCATTACGGCAGAAACGGAGAACAAAGTGGGCATGTAGAATAATGCTTGAAAAAACTTCATCCCCTTCGGTTTAGTGTTAAGGCCTGCAGCTAAAAGCAAAGGAACAATAATGCAAGCTGGAACTGTAAAAAGCACAAACTTGAAAGTATTTCCCAATCCGATACGTAGTTGATCATAAAATGTAGATTCTTGATTAAACAATATTTCTTTATAATTAGCAAACCCTACAAATTCGGGATCTCCTATTAGATCCCAGTTGGTAAATGAAATATAAATACCATATACAGTGGGGAAAAGAAAAAAAATTGCAAATAATATTAGATGTGGTCCGATGTAAAGATATGGAGAAAGATTAATACGGTTTTTACCCGAATGTTTTTCTATACCTGCAGACATACTTAATTCCTTGTTCACTCCAGTATTTATCATAAATTTTTAACTCCTATTCTTACGTTATCGAATAGAGAGAGAAATCCTTATGCTCTTATAAGGATTTCTCTATAATTCTGCTAACACCCAATATTAATAAACTAATTTCTAGCAATTTTATTTTTTATTATTTGTCGATATTTTATCCTCAACTGCTTTTTGAGCCGCTTTTAGTCCTTTATCAATATTCAATTTTCCATATATCGCATCACCAACTAATTTATCAACTTCTTCGGCTACAAAACCATTGTACTTATAATCAAAGATTTTAAGAGTATTTTGCATTTCAGGATTTTTCACTAAAAATGATTGTGGTAAGTTTTGATATTCAGGATTTTCTAATGTCGCTAATGCTGCAGGGTTTTGGCCAGCTTTAGCCCATGGAAGTGAATTTTCTCTGACATAATCAAGGAAATCCATTATTCCCTTTGTCTTCTCTTCAGATCGATTTTTGTCCTTAAACATAACGAATTGATGAGAAGACGTCCAGTTGACAATTTTATCAGGTGAAATCTGAGGGAAGCTTGTTAAACCCCACTTTAAATTTTTCGCTTCATTTACACTATTTTGCATCCAGATTCCTTCTGGAAAAAAGATTGCCTTACCGGATTTGAATAACTTACCTGGGTCTTCTCCATCCTTGTTAGTAATTTTGTCATCAACTAACCCTTTTAATAATTCTAATGCTTTCTTAGCTTCTGGAGTATTAAGAGTTGGTGTTTCACCGTCACTAGTTATATCTCCACCAAGTTGATTGTAAATCGATAAAAAGATTGGTCGGGTCCAAGTTATACCAATACCAACGATTTTATCTTTTTTAGCCAATTCTCCGGCTGCTTTAATTTCATCAAAGGTTATCACGTTGTCATCAAGTGCATGGGGTGCATATTTTTCAAGTAAATCTTTATTGTAATACATGACAAAACTGTGTACATCTAATGGAACACTATATCTACTTCCATTAAGATCACCAATGTTCCATCCTGCCGGTACGTAGTTTTCAGCTTTAATTTCAGGATAGTCAGCCAATTTGTCGTCATACTTGGTTAATAAGTCATTATCAACAAATTGTTTAATTCTCTCAGCATGGACAATTGTTAGATCAGGAATCCCTTTTCCAGAGTTAACGACCGTTGGGATCTTTTTATACATATCATCAGCTGTAATGGATACATTTTTTATCTTGAATTTTGGATTTGTCTTGTTATATTCATTAACTATTTGTTCCATATTCTTACCATCTGGCCCCGTAAACGGGTTCCAATAGACAATTTCATTTTTAGCTGAAGAAGAACCCCCGGAGCCTGAACTAGTTGAACTACAGCCTGACAAAGCCATCATAACCACAAAAAGTATGGAGAACATTAATACTGATATTTTCCTCATTGGTTTTCCCCCTGATTTTTTAAAAAATAAAAATGATACCCTAACAGCTTGTACCTTGTCCCCCTCCCAATTAAATACAGTATAATTAATAGCAATTCCACTTTTAAATAAATATTTTACTATATATAAATACCCTCGGCTGAATTTTTAAAATTTTCAGCCGGAGGAGATTATACTTAATTATGAATCTGGCAATTATTTATTGTTAATTGCCCTGATTTTGTTTAAGTCTACTTTGGCTACTCGATTTTCCTTTAATAAGCCGTTAACCTCTTGCTGCACATCGGTAATTTGTGTATAACAAAATCCACTAATATATGAAGTTTCTTTTATTGCTTGAGTAATAGATTCATAACGATGTAAGAACTCTTCTTCGCTCTTTACCTGATTACCGTAGCCCCAGCCTTTTTCGGAATTGAATGCAATGCCGCCATATTCACTTATAATGATTGGCTGACCGTTATATTTATAACCTTGTGCCATCGCATGTTTAAAATTATTAAATGCTATATCGTTATGAACTACATTTTCTTTATCGATATATCGTTTTAAAAATTCATCACCATATTCTACATAATCATGTAACGAAATAATGTCTGAAATGGTATGCTCCCAGCCATCATTTACAATAACAGGTCTCATACTATCAATAGCCTTTGTAAGATGATAGATCCCCTCTGTAAACTTTTGCTGCTTTTGGTTTGTATAAATATTTTTCACACCCCATGATTCATTAAACGGAGTCCATGTAATAATGCTTGGATGATTATAATGTTGTTTAACAACTTCTATCCATTCCTCTGTAAAATTCTGAACAGCCTCATCTGAAAACTCATAGGTTGCAGCCATTTCAGACCAAACAAGTAGACCTTTTTTATCTGCCCAATAAAGGAAGCGCTGATCTTCCACTTTCATATGCTTCCTTACTCCGTTAAAGCCCATCTCCATTGTCCGATCAATATCCTCAATTATCGCTTCCTCTGAGGGTGGTGTTAAATGGGACTCTTCCCAATAACCCTGATCCAAAATAAGTTTTTGATAAAGTGGAATATTATTCAATAAAACATTCCCATTCTCGATTGAAACCTTTCTCATTCCAAAATATGACTTTACAGAATCTATGACTTCACCGTTTTTGTATAAAGTAAATTCTACATCATATAAATTGGGAGCTTGTGGACTCCAATGGACCACTCTCCAATGGTGAAACTCACTTGCAATATTCGTCTTGATTGTTTGATTTGGGCGATTAACCGTTTGCTCAAATGCTTTAATTAATTCACCTTTAAATGTAATAGTTGTTTTCAAGACTAAAGATGGATCAATATTTCCTGAAACTTCATAGGCAAACTCCACTGATTCTGTATCTATATCAGGAGTTATCTTAACTGCTTGAACATGGGCTTCATTCAAAAACTCAAGCCAGACTGTTTGCCAAATTCCCGTTGTTTGAACATACCAGCATTCATAACTATCATCTAACCAACGTTGTTTTCCTCTTGGCTGGAAACAACTTTGACTATCTTCAATTTTCACAACAATATTTAGTTCATTTTTCTCATCTAAATAATCAGTTATATTAAAAGAGAAAGCGATTTGTCCACCTTTTCTTTTCCCAACAAAAGTACCGTTCACCCATAGCTTTGTTATATAATCAGCCGCTTGGAAATGAAGTATTAAATTCTTTTTTTCATATTCACTAGGAATGGTTACGCTTTTTTGATACCAGACATTAGGACAAAATACTTCCTCACCAATGCCGCTGGCTTTTGTTTCATATGTAAAAGGAACAATAATTTTTTTATCAAAATTTGATTCCTTGAACCACTTTTCCTTTTCACCTTGGTTCTCTCTATCAAACTTAAAGTTCCATTCGCCATTTAAATTCATCCAGTCTGCCCTTTCAAATTGGGGACGTGGATATTCTTTTCTCGGAATATTCTTTTCTGTCATATTATATAGCTCCTTAAATAATTTCTTATTAAAAATCTAAGTTATTCAGTTATTGGAAGTGCTTACATTCATATTTTAAATTATCCGACATTTCATTAATATACTAAAATTAGTATAAAATATACCTTTTATACAAAGAGGTAAAAACAAACAAATAAAAAAAACCAACCGCCGACACAAGGTTATGTCTACGTTTGGGTTTTACTATTGTTTAAACAGATACCTACATTGAACGATTTTATTGTCCTATATAGTACCCATAGTCTAAGTTATTATAGTTTCCAATATTTCTACACTTTCACTTATTTTAAGTTCAACAGGTACATAAATTCTTTTGGGTTTATAAGTACCTTCAATTTGTTCTAAAAGTAGTTCAACTGTTTTTTTACTACATTCAGCAATATCCTGCTTTATAAACGAAATTCCAGATATAGCTAGTGGATCAAAGGTTAGTAATTCAATTTCCCGACCTATTTCTTTCTTTAGTGAACTTATTGCTAAATGAGTATACAAAGCTAACTCAGCATTCATTGTAAACACAGCTGTCATTTCAGGTTTATTCAATAAAAAGTCTCTAATTAACTTTGGGGTTTTACTCTGAGCTATTTCATTGAAGCTCAAAGTCAGCCATAGATTTTTATTAATGGTAGTTTTCCTTTTTAAAAAGGCATTTTCGAATCCTCTAGCTCTCTCGTGAGTCACTGTATTAGTGATAATTGGGGATATAAGCCCAATATTTTTATGTCCTATATTTATTAAGTATGAGATAGCCTCGTAAGTTCCAGCTTCATTTTCAGAGGTCACACTATAAGTTAAAATATTCTCCATATACCTGTCTATTAATACAAAGGGGAATTTATCTAGCGTTAGCCTTAGCACAGCATCATTATAGGTTTCTTTTTCTGTAGGAAAAATAATCATCCCCTTAACGTCCATTTCTCTAAACATCTCGATAGCATCTGCTTCTTCAAATTGAGACTCTCTTGTTATCTTTATAATTAGATTATGACCAGTCTGGGAAACATATTTTTCAATATTATTCACAAACTCTTGTTCAATCCTTGTTTTCATACTAGGAAGAATAAGTCCAATTAATCCTTTCGGTTTATTCGGTTGTCTGATTGAAGTCGTTAGACTGCTCTCACAGACAAACGTTCCTTTCCCTTTAATTCTTTCTACTATTCCTTCTTCCGCAAGACCTGCAAGTGCATTTTTAGTGGTAATCTGACTTACATGGAATTTTTCAGTTAACTCCTTTTCTGAGGGAACACGGTCACCTACTCGTAACTTACCAGATTGTATTTGCTCTTTAATTTTATTTTTTATTTGTTGATACAGAGGTTCATTCTTAATCTTAGCTCACCCTTACCCTTTAATAATACAACTTATATTAAGTATATTAATGCTTAATATATATTTTTACAACAAAATAGTTTCCTTTCAACAATTGCAGGGAACTGATGAAGAAAGATAAAGGCTTACACAATGGAAAAAAACTATTGGCTGCATAATGTTATTACACTTATTAGAATGTAAAAAGCCTTCATCCCTATTAAGGATGAAGGCTTTTTTACTGTTATTCATATTAATACTAAGAATAGTATTTGTTTGAATTAATACATTTCGGAAGTTGTTTTCGCCTGCATATGAAGCAGTAAGTAGTCTGGTCCACCCGCTTTCGAGTCAGTTCCGGACATGTTGAAGCCGCCGAATGGCTGATAGCCAACGATTGCTCCAGTACAGCCACGGTTAAAGTAAAGGTTACCAACATGGAAGTCTTCACGAGCTTGTTCCATGTGAGCACGATTTGTTGTGATAACTGCACCTGTCAAACCATACTCAGTATTGTTGGCAATTTCGATGGCTTCATCGAAATTTTTCGCTTTTGTAAAACCAACCACTGGTCCAAAAATTTCTTCCTGCATGATACGCGCTTTCGGAGCAAGATCGGCAATGATTGTTGGTTTAATGAAATAACCTTTAGAGTTATCGCCTTCACCACCGGCCAATAGCTTGCCTTCTTGCTTGCCAATTTCAATGTATTCCATGATTTTCTTGAAGGCGTTGTTATCAATAACTGGACCCGTGTAATTTGAATTGTCTACAGGATCACCAATTGTTAATTGGTTTGTTAATTCAACAACACGGTTCAATACTTGATCATAAACATCTTCAACAATTACTGCACGAGAACATGCGGAACATTTTTGTCCGGAGAATCCGAAAGCCGAAGCCATGATGGATTGTGCTGCAAGCTCAAGATCGGCTTCACTATCAACAACGATGGTATCTTTACCGCCCATTTCCGCAATTAAACGCTTCATCCAAATCTGACCTTCGTTTAATTTAGAAGAACGTTCGAAAATGCGAAGTCCGACTTCTCGTGAACCTGTGAAGCTAACGAAACGAGTATCTTTGTGGTCAACTAAATAGTCGCCCACTTCAGAGCCGTTTCCTGGAACGAAGTTTAAGACGCCTTTTGGAAGACCTGCCGCTTCCATTACTTCAACAAATTTAGCAGCAACAATCGGTGTCGTTGAAGCTGGCTTTAATAGAACAGTATTACCAGAAACAATGGCTGCTACCGTTGTACCTGCCATGATAGCGAACGGGAAGTTCCATGGTGAAATGATAACCCCCACTCCAAGTGGAATATAGTCATAACGGTTATATTCGTCTGGGCGGCTATTAACGGGTACGCCATTTTTCAAAGCCAACATTTGGCGTCCATAATATTCAAGGAAGTCGATTCCTTCTGCCACCTCAACATCTGCTTCTCTCCATGATTTACCTGCTTCTTTTGTTAAAAGGGCAGAAAACTCATCTTTACGGCGACGAATCATGGTTGCTGCTTTAAAAAGCACATCCGCGCGAACTTCAGGCTTTGTCTTTTTCCATGTTTTAAATGCTTCAACGGCTGCCTGCATTGCTTTTTCAGCGAGGTCTTTGCTCGCTTTAGAAACACGGCCGATAACCTGTGCTGTATTAGCTGGATTGTAGGAAACAATTTTATCTTCTGTTGTAATCTTTTCACCGCCGATGACAAGGTCGTAGTCCTGTCCTAGATAACCTTCAACGGTTTCTAACGCCTTGAGATAGGCTTGGCGGTTTTCTTCCTTCGAAAAATCTGTAAATGGTTCGTGCTTGTAAGGTTGTACCATTCTTAAAACCTCCTATGTAATAAAACGTTTACATCCACTGTCCATTCTATCATGATTCTTTTGATTCTATCAAATAAATAAAGACCCAGAATCAACTAGGTCTTATTGGTAAATATAAACGAATGGTTCAGTCGCATTTGCTTTTTTAACGATAAGAGCTTCAGGTCCGTCTACCGAGGTAACACTTACCGAAACAGAAAGATACTTAGGAAAATGCTCCATTACTAAGCCTGTCACGTATTGGGCAAATCCAATCCCTTCTGTTTTCCCATAAAATTGGATTGGAATGGTGATATTCAATTCCTGCATCTGGTCGCCAACATAAAAGCCTTTGCCTATAACACCATTAAAGTTTGGAAAATACTCTTCTACATCCTGCTTAAAGTTTAGAAAGGCAATTTGATCATCACGATGATCGTTTTGGGCATCAGCTGAAGGGAATAAATAGTGTTTTTCATCTACATTTTCCCAGCTATTTAAACTCGATTTGCCCTTATCCACCGTTGTATAACCAATGAACCTTCCAGGTATAACCGAAGATTTCGTTTGTTGTTCAAATAGGGCGATTGTAATTGGCACATCGGAGACTTCCTTCATCGCACGCAGTCGTTTGACTACTTCTTCGGCGATTTTCTTGCCTTCCTTTTCCATTTCTGCGGCGGAAATTTTCATTTCCTTTTCAATCGTCCCATTGCCTTGCGGCACTTTATAATAGTAGTACGAATTTAACGCCAGTCCAATCGTCACTCCACCGAGTGCTACAGTTCCTTTATCGTCTTTTGTTAAATAATCGTGCTCTAAAATATGGGCTAAATAAATTGGGCTGCTAGGCTCTTCTACCGTTCCGGAATTAACCGGATTTAAGCCGATATTCTCTTCTGCCTTCATTTTCTTTTCTTTCAGCTGCGCATCCGTGTATTGACGGTTCAACCATTGCCTTACGGTCTTCCCGTCAATTTCTTTCCCTTCACGGAAATAATATTTGTCCGTATCAAAGCTATTTTGGGCGATTCTCATTAAGCCCATTTCAAATTCGTTTAAATCATATCTTGTGTTGATATTACTGACGACCAGCCCACGTGCTTCCCCAGGCTCAAATGGTAAAATCGTCCGATAATAATTATCTGAAATATTATATTTCGGAATAATCGCCTTCCCTTTTTCCTTCTCCTTTGTTTGGACAACCTCATTTTGCTTCTGAAAGTTGGGTGCACAGGCACTCAGCAAAAAGACAAGGGAGAGGGCGAGCAATGAGACCTTTCTCATTTCGAAACACCTCTTATTTATTTAATTCTTCTAAAAGCTTCTCCTCATCCCACACTTCAATACCCAGCTCTTCTGCTTTCTTTAGCTTCGAACCAGCATCAGCACCGGCAATGACGAGATGTGTTTTTTGGCTAACACTGCCAGCGACATTGCCGCCAAGTGCTTCAATCTTTTCCTTGGCTTCATTTCGCGATAATAGCTCAAGCTTTCCTGTAAGGACCACTGTTTTTCCAGCAAAAATAGAATCTGATTCTGCGGCCGAAACCGGTTTGGCTCCTTTATACGCCATATTTACCCCGGCAGCAACTAATTCATTGATTAGTTCCTTTGCTTCGTCTTGTTCAAAGAAGGCAACAATGGAATCAGCCATCTTTTCGCCGATTTCGTTTATCGCGATTACTTCATCCTTAGAAGCAATCGCAAGTTGATCCATACTATCAAAGTTGATAGCCAGCGTTTTCGCTGCTTTCGCGCCGACATGACGGATACCAAGACCAAATAACAGTTTTTCTAGCGAATTGCTTTTGGAGGCTTCAATAGCTTTTATTAGATTGGAAACTGACTTTTCACCCATTCTTTCAAGGGCTAAAAGCTGTTCACTTGTAAGCTTATAAATATCAGCAACATCACTGATTAATTTTTCGGCAAACAGCTGACTGATGACCCTTTCGCCAAGGCCGTCGATATTCATCGCGTTCCTTGAGACAAAGTGAATCAAGCCTTCGCGAATTTGCGCTGGGCATTTAGGGTTGATGCAGCGCAGTGCCACTTCACCCTCAAGGCGTACAAGCTCACTCTCACACTCGGGACAATGGGTTGGCATCTTGAAATCCACTTCATTGCCTGTCCGCTGATCTGCCAGCACATTGACCACTTCAGGAATGATATCGCCTGCTTTTTTAACGACGACTTTATCGCCAATTTTAATATCCTTTTCGCGGATTAAATCCTCGTTATGCAAGGAAGCCCGCTGCACCGTTGTTCCCGCTACTTTGACAGGCGTTAGAATCGCCGTCGGCGTGATGACACCTGTTCTGCCGACGCTTAGCTCGATATCTAAAAGCGTTGTCACCACTTCCTCAGCAGGGAATTTATAGGCAATTGCCCAGCGCGGACCTTTTGCCGTGGTGCCAAGCTCAGCCTGCTGCACTAAGGAATCGACTTTGATGACGATTCCGTCAATTTCATAAGGAAGATGTGGGCGCTTCTCCACCCATTCAGTAACAAATTGGATGACTTCTTCAATCGATGCGCATTTGCGCCGCTCTTTATTCGCCTTAAAACCAAGATGATCCAAATAATCCAAGCCTGCGCTGTGGGAAACTGCCCCAATTGCTTCTGGATTGCCAATTCCATATAAAAAGACATCCAGCTTTCTCGATGCGGCAATCTTCGGGTCAAGCTGTCTGATTGACCCTGCAGCGGCGTTCCTTGGGTTGGCAAACAGCTCTTCACCGCGTTCCGCTCGTGCCTCATTCAATGCTTCAAACGAGCGCTTCGGCATAAAGGCTTCACCGCGAACCTCTAATGAAACAGGTTCCCGTAACCGAAGCGGTATCGATTTGATGGTTTTTAGATTAGCAGTGATATCTTCACCAATCGTTCCATCCCCGCGGGTAGCACCTTGGACAAATAAACCGTCTTCGTATCTTAATGAAACGGCAAGCCCGTCAATTTTCAGCTCACATACATAGGAAGAGTCATCGCCGACCGCCTGGCGGATGCGGCGGTCAAAGTCCCTTAAATCCTGTTCATTAAAGGCATTCCCAAGGCTTAACATCGGGGTTCGGTGTTCGACCTTTTCAAAAAGTGCAAGAACGGCACCGCCAACACGGACTGAAGGAGAATCTGGCGTTTTTAACTCAGGGAACTTTTCTTCCAGCTCCAGCAGTTCCTGCATGATGTTGTCATATTCTGCATCTGGTACAGATGGTTTGTCGAGCACATAATATTCATAGCCATATTGATTTAATAGGCTTCTGATTTCATTGATTTTCTGTTCAGCGATTTGAAGGTCCATATATCCAGCCCTTTCATTCGGTTATACCCACTCGGGGACATAAGTGCTTGTTACGCTTTTTTAATTGGTGCAAATTTGGCTAATAGACGTTTAATCCCAACTGGGCTCGGGAAGGCAATATCCAGCTCGATTCCTTCGCCTTGACCTTTTACACTGACAACTGTTCCGGTTCCCCATTTACCATGCTCCGCTTTGTCGCCAACCTTCCAGCCGATGTCTTCTCCACTGGATGCAGCGGAAACAGGCCTTGTCACCGGTTTTCGTTTGGCTGCCGGGGGAGCGAATGATTTTGATGCGCCAAAAGAGGAATTTCCAGATGAACCAAAAGAAGTTCCTGATGAACCAAACGTTCTTCCACTAGACCCAAAAGGCGTATTCAGCCGATTCTCCGGTTCCACACCTTCAATCAAATCTTCCGGTATCTCACTGATAAACCTTGAAGCCGGGTTCATATTGGTTCTACCAAACAAGGTTCTCATTTGGGCATTGGTGATAAATAAACTTTGCTCGGCCCGCGTAATTCCTACGTAAGCTAAGCGGCGCTCTTCTTCCATCTCGACTTCTTCCATAAGCGAGCGGCTATGCGGGAAGACGCCTTCCTCCAAGCCGATCAAGAAAACAACCGGGAATTCCAAGCCTTTTGCTGAGTGTAACGTCATTAGGGTAATCGAATCAACCTTTTCCCCATCATCATCTAATGAATCAATATCGGCAACAAGTGCTAGATCTGTTAAAAACGCAACAAGGCTTCTATCTTCACTGGAGTCTTCAAAGTTTTTTGTTACCGATAATAATTCCTCAAGGTTTTCTAAGCGACTTTGAGCTTCAATTGATTTTTCCGCTTTGAGCATCTCCCGGTAACCCGTTTTTTCCAAAACTTCCTCTACTAGTTCAGTTACCGACAGGAACTCTTGCATATTCGTATAATTACGAATTAAATCACGGAATTCACGTGCAGCTTTTGTAATTTTTGGGCTTAGTCCGATTAATTCAATCGAGTCCAATGCCTGATATAAGGAAATATCATGCATTGCCGCAAAATTCGCGATTTTATCAACCGAAGTAGAACCAATTCCCCGTTTCGGAACATTAATTACCCGCTGTAAACTGATATCATCGTCCGGATTGGAAATCAAACGCAAGTAAGCAAGCATATCTTTGATTTCTTTCCTGTCATAGAACTTAATGCCGCCGACGATGGCATATTCGATATTCGATTTTAGTAAAACTTCCTCCATCACACGTGACTGTGCATTAGTTCGATAAAGAATCGCAATGTCGGAAAGTTTTTTACCGTTTCGAGTTAATTCTTTAATTTTTCCCGCAACGAATTGGGCTTCGCCCTGCTCACTATCGGCACGGTAATAAACCAGTTTGTTCCCCTCAGGGTTCTCTGTCCACAGATTTTTTGCCTTCCGGTTCATATTATTTTCGATAACCTTATTAGCTGCAAGTAAAATCCTTTTTGTGGAGCGATAGTTTTGCTCAAGCAGAATAACTGTTGCATTCGGATAGTCTTTTTCGAACGATAGAATATTAGCAATATCTGCGCCGCGCCACCTGTAAATCGATTGATCAGAATCGCCAACCACACAAAGGTTTTGGAAGCGATTCGCGAGCATTTTGACTAACATGTACTGGGCTCTGTTCGTGTCCTGATACTCATCGACATGAATGTATTGAAATTTACGCTGATAATACTCAAGTACATCCGGTACGCGCTGAAATAATTGAATCGTCATCATAATCAGGTCATCGAAGTCAAGGGCCTGATTTTTCCGTAATCGTTTCTGGTATTCCGTGTAAACATCACTTACGGTTTGTTCAAAATAACCACCAGCTGTTTTCGCATATTCTTCCGGGTCAATCAGTTCGTTTTTAGCTGAGCTGATGGAGCCGAGAATAGCGCGCGGATCAAACTTCTTCGGATCGAGATTTTTGTCTTTGAGGATCCCTTTAACGACGGATTGCTGGTCGGTTGTGTCCAGAATCGTAAAATTGCGGTTAAAGCCCATTCGGTCGATATCGCGGCGTAAAATCCGAACACACATCGAGTGAAAGGTAGAAATCCAGATTTCCTCCGCAACCCCGCCCATCATTCTTCCAATCCGTTCCCGCATCTCCCGGGCTGCTTTATTTGTAAACGTAATCGCTAAGATATTGTAGGGATTCACTCGTTTTTCTACAATTAAATAACCAATTCGATGTGTTAATACTCTTGTCTTTCCACTGCCGGCCCCTGCCATCAGGAGAAGTGGACCGTCAGTCGCTTTCACGGCACTTTGCTGCTCCGGATTCAGGCCGTTTAAAAGCTTATCTGTTAAAAATTGCACTTCTTCCACCACCATTTACAAACATTTGTTCTTATCTTTATAGTAACGTGATTTCCACTTTAAAGCAAATTCTAGTTGACACTTTTTACCGTCTCTAACGCTTGATCAAAATCATCATAAATTGCGTTTCCTACGACAATAACATCGGCATGCTTGGCCATTTCTGCGGCTTGATCAACCGTAGAAATCCCACCGCCATAAAAAAGAGTTGTATTTTCAAGCACCTTTTTCACATCAGCTACAACTGAGGGGTCACCGTACTTACCGCTATATTCCAAATAAAAGATTGGGAGCCGAAACATCTTTTCAGCCATCATTGCATAGGCCTTGACATCATCAGTAGTGATGTTGGTATTTGCGTTTGTCAGTTTTGCCGCCTTGCAATCCTCATTCAAAATACAGTAGCCTTCCATCGCAAATTCTTCCCAATTGATGATTTCACCAAATTCCTTAACCGCTTGATGGTGCAGCCCGGTAATCCATTTCGGATCACTGCTATTTAAAATGGTCGGAATAAAGTATAAGTCAAAGCCCGGTGTAACGGTCTCAATACTTGAAACTTCAAGGACACATGGAACCGTATAGCGGCGAACTCGCGCCATTAAGTCAAGGACATTTTCAAGTGTCACGCCGTCTGTTCCGCCAACAATCACAGCATCTGTCCCTGATTCGCAGATTTTTTCTAATTTATCATCAGATATTTCTTTATTTGGGTCGAGTTTAAACACATGCCGCCACTCGCGAAAGTCATACATCCAAAGATCCCCCATTCATCATTCCATTACACCATTATAGCATTTGACGATTCGATAAAAAAAGAAAACACTGATTCATTTTCTAGAAATGTTAACCAAAGAAAAAAAACCGAAGAACCCTCTCTCCGGTTTGGTTATTGTCTATCTGAAGTATCTTACCCTTTTTTTATTCTTCTTCAGGCTTGCTATTCTCATCTTTAATACGTTCAAGGACCATTTCATACGTATCGTTGCCAAAGTTTAGACAGCGTTTTACACGGGAAATCGTTGCTGTGCTGGCCCCTGTTTCTGTTTCAATTTTATGGTACGTATTTCCATCTCGGAGCATACGTGCTACGTCAAGCCGCTGCGATAATGATTGGATTTCATTAATCGTGCACAAATCGTCAAAAAAGCGATAACATTCTTCTAGATCCTTTAGTGAGAGAACTGCTTGAAATAATTGATCTAATTCTTTTCCGCGTAATTTATTAATTTGCATATTGTTTACCCCTTAATTGAAAAAATGTTTATTTAGCGTTAAAAGAAACGCTTTTTTGCAGTCCAGGATTAGTTGGTACCACATTCACCCATGTTTTTCCTGGAACGAATGGCACTTCTTTACCATCTTTAACAGCGATAATCTGGCCGTCCTTGTTTGCCCATTCCACTTCGTTTACCTTGCCCATTTGCAGCAAATAAGCTTTGCCGCCCGACTTGAAATCAATATCGCGTCGGCCAACCGAATCGATTACTCGATGGTTTGTTTCAATGATAAAAATATTATTAAGTAAAACAGGTTCATTTGTATCTAAATCGACCGATTGCTCGCCGCCAGAAAAACGTTTATATTTACCAAGGGCGGCATCAAATTCGAAGCTGGAATCGGATATCCCGCCCGATGAATAGGTAATTTTCACTGACTCTGCCTCGTCACCGGTCACGTTTTTACTTTCTTCCTCTGATAAAAACTTGAAGGCCGGCGGGCTTTTTTCCAGCGAATACTTCTTTTGTTCGGCACCTTTTAAAATATTTTCATACGTTATATAAGAATTATGTGGCGCCTTCCGGGTACTGGACCGTTTAAAAAGTGTACCATCATAAACCATTCCATTAATATTGTCGATATAATTGCCCTCGAGCATTTTCCTAGCTTCCTCACTCCAGCCATGAGCAATATAAAGCGCATTCAGTCCTTTAGCCAGGTCGATATAATAATCGCGCGCACTGCGGACGGGACCGATATTCGCCGGTTTTTCACTTTGAAACACAGCAAGAAAGCGCGTTATATCACCCTCTGCCAGTACCTCATAAACAATGTCAGCCTTGTTCAAGCCCGATTGCGGCCTTGCCTGTGGATGATTATTAATCATGACGGCAACAGCCCTGCCCTCTGTTTGAGTTTCTGAGCCTATGCCTGTTAACGGATAAAAATACGGGGCACCCTGTTTCTCTTCCGCTTTTTCTTCAGCCTTATTGACTGTTTTTTCCTTCTTTATTGGTTCTTTTACTTTCTCCTTATGACTACATCCAGAAAGTAATAACAAGATTGTTGCAAAGGCGGCAGCCCATTTTTTCATTCAACGAACACCCCTATTTCCTACAAGGCTCAAAAATTACTTTCACGCTTTAACACATTAGTTATTTACAGTTTAACGCATTATTGACGGAAAGAGTACTGTTTTATTCATCACATCATACATCCCCTGCTGGGTTATACGAATATAAGGTAAATGGGTTGATGAAAAGAACAGCAGGCTATAAATCGCGTCTGAGAAAGAATAGCCCCTAGCTTGCAGCTCTTCAGACAACCTTTTTTCTTGCACCATTAAGTCTTCCATCGGAAGGTCTGACATAATTCCGCTTAAATGAAGCGGCAGCTCGCAAACCACCTGATCATCCTCGACCATGACAATCCCGCCGCCTAATTCTTTCATTCTATTAAAAGCAAGTATCAAATCTTGTTTATTTTTTCCGATTAAAATAATATCACCGGTATTGGAAAACGAGCTTGCTAACGCCGACAACTTAGTGGCGAAGCCTTTTAACAGCGTATTAATCCGCCATTTCCCGTTACGGTCAATTAAGGTAAAATAACATTCATCATGATCGTGCGACAATTCATCCCCTGACACATCAATCGCAATGGAGTAGGGCTTGGTGATGACGGAGTTTTCCATTTTGATCCCAAAAGGCATTGAGAATTGTAAATCATCCATCGTTAATTCCCAATCAAGTTCCATCTCCTTTAGGCCATAGTCCTTCCAGTTCATTGGAGGATTAGTATCTTCCGTTTTCACACCGTCCCGTTTTACCCACTTTCCTTTCGCTAGGACCGAAACAGGTGTAGGGTTTTCGATACTCGATAAAAAGTTAATATTTGCGATGCGTCCAGTTGCAATTTGCCCATGTAAATGGTCGATATTGTAGTATCTGGCAATATTGACGGTGGCCATATTATAGGCATCGATAATCGGAACCCCTTTTTCAATGGCAATTCGGATCATCTGGTCGTTCATCCCCTGTTCGTAAAAGGCGGAGGAGGAGCCGTCGGTATTAAAGATTAATCGATCATACGCCTCGATGCCTAATCGCTTCATATCATCCAAAATTTGAGGCAAATCGGGCCGGATGGAAGAATATCTTAATGACACCATATACCCCTGCATTAAACGGTTATAAACCTCTTCACCTGTCATCGCCTCGTGGTCACAGTCCGTCCCGAGGAGCATCATTTTTGCTAAGGTTTTTTCAGATGCTCCAGGAAAATGACCCTCAATTTTCTTACGCATCCGTTTTGCTTCTTGAATCCAGTGAAGCATTAAATCATCGCCATTAAGCAGTCTTGGCCAGCCTGTTAGCTCCCCGCCCTGTAATACTGCATCATGTTCAAGCCACGACTTAATATTACTGTTCGAAAATATTTCCTCTTCATGCAGAATTTCCGTTTGTGAATCAAAGCGGCTCCACCAATACATCGTCGTCGGAATCGAACGCAGATCTTTTAATAATGAAAAGGCTTCCCTTTTTTTCAAATTTAACATTAATGCCATGTTGTCATTTATTAATGTTGTCGTTCCAAACTGGGATGCATAGGCTGCAAGCGTTTGGGGATTATATAATTGGAAGGGATGAGCATGCGGTTCGATGTATCCTGGAACAAGGATTTCATTTGTGCAGTCAATGACTTCACAGTTTTCGATATGGGTTGGCAGATTCTCACCAACATATACAATCCGATCTTCATAAATCCAAATATTTGCCCTCATCCAGCGGCGAAAGGTCTGATTTAAATATAAAGCGTTTTTCAATAATATGGTGGGAGACGTTTTCCCATCCAATACGGATACGTGCATACGCAGGTGTTTGTTTTTCCAACGGTAACGTTGTTCCAGCATATGATATCCCCTCCCTTTATTTATACTATCTATATAATAAAATCTTGATTTAACAACAAAGAAAGCCCTTACATAACCTCTTTTGTTATTATACTATCATATTTTATCGTTTAAAGCAGTAAAGAATTGATAAAAATTGTAAAGATTTTGTGAAGGAGTGAGCAAATTGAAAATCAAACCAAATATCGGGATTTTAAACGCATTAATCCGGATTACCTTAGGATTAACGATTCTTGCTTGGAGCACATCGAAGTTAGTTAAACAGCCTTGGCGTGATTCCTTTCTATTCGCAGCTTTATGTGGGGCCATGAAAGTCGCAGAAGGCATCGTCCGCTACTGCCCCGTAACGGCATTATATGAAAGATGCCAGGAAATGATGCCAAAAACCTCAGCCGAGGCCGATTCAATGGATGGGATGGAAGGTTTGACGAATTTGGATGGGAATCAGGGGGTTCCTTATAATCCGACTTGAGAGTGAACAGACACGAATGGATTTCATGATAAGACAAATATGAAATACTGTCCTCATGAAGGGGCCATATTAGGACATAACTATTGAAAAAACCGCTCTACCTGTCCTCATAAAGGGCTCATGAGGACAAAACCAGAGAAAAATCCGCTCTTTCTGTCCTCATGAAAGGCTCATGAGGACAAAAACAGGGAAAAAAACACTCATTCTGTCCTCATGAAGAGCTCATGAGGACAAAAACACTGAAATATTCGCTCTTTCTGTCCTCATGAAAGGCTCATAAGGACAAAAACAATGAAAAATTCGCTCTTTCTGTCCTCATGAAAAGCCCATGAGGAAATTACAATAAACCCTTTTTGCCATATTATCCTTTACCCTTGAACAGGTTGAATGGCTCTTACACCTATGTCTTTCCGATAAAAAACATCATCACAGGTTATTTTTCCTAGTTCGCGATAGACTTTTTCCTGTGCTTTAAACAAGCTCTCGCCCTTTGCCCCAACAAGAAGCACCCTGCCCCCGGCTGTAACAAACTCACCCGCTTCATTTTTGACCGTTCCTGCATGAAAAGTGACTACATCATCATTCATATCAGCTAATCCTGTTAGCACAGCACCTTTTTCGTAAACCTCCGGATACCCTTTTGCGGCCACCACAACGCCAACCATCATTTGGTCCTCCCAGCTTAATTCAGCGTGTCTTCCATCAAGTAACTCTAAAATTACTTGAACCAAATCGGACTTTAGCCTTGGTAAAATAACCTGTGTTTCCGGGTCGCCAAAGCGGGCGTTAAACTCGATGACTTTTGGAACTTCGCCTGTATCAATCAACCCGGCATATAAGATCCCGCAAAAGGTGCGGTTTTCCTGTACCATCGCATTTGCTGCGGGTATCAGGACGGTGTTGATGGCAGTCTGCACCGTTTCCGCACTAATCTGAGGGACTGGTGAATAAGCACCCATCCCCCCGGTATTCGGACCCTGGTCGCCATCATAGACCCGCTTATGATCCTGCGCGATTTCCAATGGCACAACGATTTCCCCATTCACAAATGCCATGAGCGAAAATTCCTCACCGCTTAAAAATTCCTCAATCACGACCTGGGAAGAAGCAGCACCAAACTTTTCACCTAAGAGCATTTCTTCCAAGGCTGACAATGCTTCCTCTTTTGTAAATGCCACGGTAACACCTTTACCGGCAGCTAACCCATCTGCCTTGATAACAATCGGCGCCCCTTTTTCTTCGACATATTTACGTGCTTCTTCATAAGAAGTAAAAACGGCATAATCACCCGTTGGAATGTGGTATTTACTCATCAATTCTTTGGCAAAAGACTTGCTTCCTTCAATCTCTGCTGCAGCTTTACGCGGACCGAACACCTTCAACCCAGCAGCTTCAAATTGATCAGCAAGTCCCTCCAAGAGAGGGACTTCCGGACCGATTATCGTTAAGCCTACTGCTTGATCTTTGGCAAATTGAATGAGCTGTTCGTGCTGTGACTCCTCGATTGGAACCAACTCCGCGACATTGGTCATCCCATCATTACCGGGTGCGACAAATACCTTTTCTACAATCGAGCTCTCGCTTACCTTTTGGCAGATGGCATGCTCTCTTCCGCCGCGGCCAATGATTAGTACCTTCACCGATCTCACCTCTTTTTATGTTTGGCTCTTTTCTAAAAGATTGATGCTTTTTATCAAGATAGATTCCGAATAGAGTCAGAAAACTACCTTATCGACAGTTGTGGGCGGCAAGTCGACAGTTGGAGCCCGCTCTCCGACAAAACACCAACGTGTAACAAACACAGCCTAATGTTTAAAATGCCTTACTCCCGTAAACACCATCGCAATTCCATATTCATCTGCTTTTTTAATCGAATCTTCGTCACGAATCGAGCCGCCCGGCTGAATAATCGCAGTAATCCCTGCCTGCGCCGCCGCTTCGACTGTATCGTCCATTGGAAAAAACGCATCAGAAGCGAGCGCGGCACCTTCGGCTTTTTTACCGGCCTGCTTTAAGGCAATTTCAGCGGCACCTACGCGGTTCATTTGCCCGGCGCCAATCCCTATAGTCATGTCTTCACTTGAAACAACGATGGCATTCGACTTCACATGCTTTACAACCTTCCAGCCCAGCTTTAATGCTTCCCACTCAGCAGCGGTCGGCTGTCGTTTTGTAGCGACTTTGATTTCGGCATCATCTATTGTGATCAGGTCTTGCTCCTGAACAAGCAATCCACCCTCAATCGAGGTCAGTTTCATCTCAGGTTTTTTCGCACCAGAAAACGGAATCGTTAACAGGCGCAGATTCTTTTTGCTTGTTAAAATCGCTAACGCTTTGTCCGAAAACGATGGCGCGATAATAATTTCAAGGAATATTTCATGAAGCTTGCCTGCCGTTTCTGCATCCACTTCACGGTTAAAGGCAATGATGCCGCCAAAAATGGAAATAGGATCGGCTGCAAACGCTTTGGTAAATGCATCAAACCCTGTTTTACCAGTACCGACACCACACGGGTTCATATGCTTAACTGCCACTGCCGCTGGTTCCGTAAACTCCTTAACAATTTGCAGTGCAGCGTCGGCATCATTAATATTATTGTAGGAAAGTTCTTTGCCGTGAAGCTGCTCAGCATAGGCAATTGAGAACGATGACCCTAAAGGCTTTTGATAAAAGGCTGCCTGCTGATGCGGATTTTCCCCGTAACGGAGGGTCTGCTTTAATTCATATGTAACCGTTAATTTTTCCGGGGTTGCTTCCTCGGCAAGGTTTGTCATGTAATCGGCAATGAGCGCATCATAGGCAGCAGTATGGCGGAACACTTTAGCGGCAAGCTTTACTCTCGTTTCTAGCTTCGTTTCACCTTCAGCTCTCAACTCCGCAATTACTGTTTCATAATCAGACGGGTCAACCACAACGGTGACATATTGATGATTTTTCGCAGAGGCACGGAGCATCGTTGGTCCGCCGATATCAATATTCTCAATCGCATCAGCAACCGTTACATCTGGCTTTTCAATCGTTTGCTGGAATGGGTACAGATTGACACAAACAAGCTGAATCGGCTCGATTCCATGTTGCTCAAGCTGCTTTTGATGTTCTACATCGTCCTGTTTTGCTAATAAACCGCCATGAATAAACGGATTTAACGTTTTAACCCGTCCCTCGAGAATTTCCGGGAAGCCGGTAACATCACTAACGCCCAAAACAGGGATTCCCTGCTCTTGCAGGATTTTTTTCGTTCCGCCGGTAGAGATGATTTCGAAGCCAAGGCTAACGAGCTCTTTTGCAAACTCGCTCACTCCCCTTTTATCAGAAACACTAATAAGCACGCGTTTTTTCATCTTGCTCAACCTCTCCTTTTGTCAACAGCATTTGTAGTATCTCGGGATACAACTTGTGTTCACTGACCTGTATTTTTCGTTGCAGGCTTTCTTGTGTATCCTCTTTGGCAATCCGTACGCGCTCCTGGACAATGATAGGGCCTGTGTCCATGCCTTCATCGACAAAATGAATCGTTACACCGCTCCATTTCGCATTGGCTGCCAATGCCTGGCCAATGGCATCTTTACCCGGAAAAGCGGGAAGCAGCGAAGGATGAATATTGACGATTCTCCCTTCATATTCCTTAAGCAGTGTCGGTCCAATCAAGCGCATATATCCGGCCAGCACAATTAAATCAACCTTATTATCTTTTAGCAGCATGGCTATTTCCGCTTCGTAGTCTGCTTTACTTGGATAGTCCTTTGGGAAAAAAACAAAAGATGGGATGCTTGCCGCATCAGCTCTTTCAACGACATACGCTCCTGGTTTATCGCAAACCAGCAACGAAATATTCGCGTCCAGGTCTCCTGCTTGAACCGCGTCAAGGATTGCCTGAAAATTACTTCCGCTTCCCGATGCAAATACAGCAATATTTTTCATCGCCTGCCCCCGAAGCCTTTGATGTTCAACCCTGCTTGATCTGTCACGATGCCCAGTTCATACGCCGTTTCACCAACCTGGCGGAAATGCTCTAGCAAATCTGGCGCATCTTTTTTGTCAACGGCAACGACCATGCCGACTCCCATGTTAAAAATATTATACATTTCTCGATAATCGATTTGTCCAACCTCAGAAATTAATTTAAACACGGAGGGAATATGCCAGTTTTTCTCATTCAGCTCTGCCCCAAGTCCAGCAGGGAGCATCCGCGGAATATTTTCAATAAAACCACCGCCGGTAATATGAGCCATCCCTTTAATTTTGAATTTTTTCAATGCAGACAAAATCGGCTTCACATAGATTTTCGTCGGCTTGAGTAATTCTTCGCCTAATGTACAGCCGAGTACATCAACAAACTCGATTAACGACCAATTGTTAAATACCTTTCTGACAAGCGAGTAGCCATTGCTGTGAATGCCGCTTGAAGCGAGGCCGATCAGTACGTCACCTGGTGCGATGGTTTCGCCGGTAATTAACGCCGGTTTTTCACACGCGCCAACTGAAAATCCGGCAAGGTCGTACTCATCCTCCCGATAGAGCCCCGGCATCTCTGCTGTTTCCCCGCCAATTAAGGCACAGCCCGCCTGCTCGCAGCCATCAGCAATCCCCTTGACAATCGCCTCAATTTTTTCAGGAATCGCTTTGCCGCACGCAATATAATCTAAAAAGTACAGCGGCTCCGCCCCTTGAACGACGATATCATTAACACACATCGCGACCGCATCAATGCCGATGGTGTCGTGACGATCCATCATGAAGGCAATCATCAATTTCGTGCCCACGCCATCGGTGCCTGACACCAAAACCGGCTCCTTTAATCCGAGTGTGGATAGGTCAAACATGCCGCCGAAACCGCCGAGACTACCTAAGACGCCGGTCCTCGCTGTTCGCTGCACATGCTTTTTCATTCGCGCAACCGCTTCATAGCCTGCTTCGATATTTACACCCGCTTGTTTATACGCATTTGCCATGACCATTACCCCTTTTGATAGTAATATTGAAGCGTGTCTGGATAGATTTCGGTTGGATAATTTCCGGTAAAGCAGCCAAGGCAATAGCCACTGTTCTGCCCAAGTGCTTCGACCATGCCCTCTACGCTTAAAAACGTTAACGAATCAGCACCAATCAGTTCGCGGATTTCCTCTACCGACTTATCGGAAGCAATCAGTTCTTCCTTCGAAGATGTATCAATCCCGTAAAAACATGGATTTTTTATCGGCGGCGAACTGATGACAACATGCACTTCTGTCGCTCCTGCCTCTTTTAAAAGCGAAACAATTCTTCTGCTTGTCGTTCCGCGCACGATGGAGTCGTCAACCATGATAACGCGCTTCCCTTCAACAACACCGCGCACCGGTGACAGCTTCAATTTTACCCCTTGCTCACGTAAAGACTGTGATGGCTGGATAAAGGTTCTGCCGACATAACGATTTTTGATTAACCCCATTTCATACGGAATCCCCGCTGCTTCAGCATAGCCAATCGCTGCGGAAATACTGGAATCCGGCACTCCTGTCACCACATCTGCATCAATCGGAGCTTCGACCGCCAACCTTTTCCCTAAGTTTTTACGGGCAGTATGGACATTGATGCCTTGGATATTACTATCTGGTCTTGAAAAATAAACATACTCCATCATACAAATCGCTTTTGTCGTACTCATCGCAAAGCGCTCGGATGTGAGTCCATCTTCGTTTATTAATAATAGTTCTCCTGGCATAATATCGCGGATATATTCAGCACCGACCAAATCAAAGGCGCACGTTTCCGAAGCGACCACATAAGCATCCCCAATACAGCCAAGTGAAAGCGGCCTTAAACCATGCGGATCGAGCGCCACCATTAGCTCTGTTTCGGTCATGATTAAATAGGCATAGGCACCTTTTAACATCGAAAGCGCATTTTTAACGCGGTCATTCATCTGTAGGAAGCCGCCTCTTCTAATAAGATGGGCCAATACTTCTGTATCAGAGCTTGTTTGAAAAATACTCCCCTGCGTTTCAAGCTGATGTTTCAACGAATTCGCATTAACAAGGTTGCCATTATGAGCAAGCGCTAAACTGCCGCTTTGCGAATGGAATAACAGCGGCTGGACGTTCTCATAACCGCCGCCCCCTGCAGTCGCATAACGGACATGACCAATAGCAGCCGTACCCGTTAATTCCGCCATTGCCTCTGCGGTAAAAATCTCAGACACAAGCCCTTCGCCTTTGAACCCTTTCAGCGTTTTGCCATCGGAAACGACGATACCGGTTCCTTCCTGGCCGCGATGCTGCAGGCTGTGGAGCCCATAATAGGTTAATTGCGCAGCATCCGGATGTCCAAAAACACCAAAGATTCCGCACTCTTCATTTAATCCCTTGATTTCAGCAAGCATGGGATCGCCCCTTTCCAGGCAGCATTTAATTCATTTATTGAAGCTTCAAGTATAGGCTCGCTTTTTGTTAAAACTCGTAATGTTGCCGAATCATTCACTTCACCGATAAGGGCTGCGTCTACTAGACTTTCAAACTCCGCTTGATGTTCTTTTTTAACGGATAAAAGAAAACGAGATTGGCTTTCGCTGAATAATGCCGATACCGAATTTCCTGTGATGAACACTTCAGCACCCAATGTATCGCTGCTGAACAAACATTCTGCCAGTGCAACCGCTAAGCCGCCTTCTGACAGGTCATGGGCAGACCGAACGAATCCTGAACGAATCGCAGCTAGAACTTGTTCTTGTCTTTCTTTTTCGATTTCAATATTTAATTCCGGTGCTTTTCCGGAAATGCTTCCATTCAATAGCTTTTGCAGCTCACTGCCGCCAAATTCCGGTTTTGTTTCTCCAACTAGATAGATCAGGTCGCCGCTGTTTTTAAAATATTGCGTTGTAATATGGTCGAGATCTGTTACTAATCCAACCATGCCAATCACCGGTGTTGGATAGATTGCGGTGCCGCTTGTTTCGTTATACAATGACACGTTTCCGCCGATGACAGGTGTCTCGAGAACACGGCATGCTTCACTGATGCCGTCGGCTGCTTTTTCAATTTGCCAGAATACCTCTGGCTTTTCAGGATTCCCGAAATTTAAGTTATCGGTCACGGCTAACGGCACGGCGCCGGAGCAAATGATGTTGCGGGCAGCTTCGGCAACAGCAATTTTTCCGCCGGTTTCCGGATCCAAGTAAACATAGCGGGAGTTACAATCGGTCGTCATCGCCAGTGCCTTGCGGGTGCCGCGAATTCTTAGCACCGCAGCATCGGAACCCGGAGAGACTACGGTATTGGTGCGGACCATGTGGTCGTATTGCTCATATACCCATTCCTTGCTTGCAACTGTCGGCTGGCTCAAAATTTTTACGAGCGTTTCTTTCAAATCATCGACTTGCGGGATTTCCTGATCCATTGCCTGGAATTCTTGAAAATAGGATGGTTCTTGTGACGGCTTATGATACACAGGTGCTTCCTCGGCTAAGGCGTCCACCGGTACCTCAGCGACCGTTTCCCCTTTATGGATGAGGCGAAGCTTTTTATCATCGGTTACCGTTCCGATTGCTACTGCTTCTAAATCGTATTTTTCAAAAAGCTCCCCGATTTCCGCTTCGCGGCCTTTCTTGACAACAATAAGCATCCGCTCCTGTGATTCTGACAGCATCATTTCATAGGCGCTCATTCCAGTTTCCCGCTGAGGCACAAGGTCTAAATTCATTTCAATGCCCATTCCCGCCTTGCTCGCCATTTCTGCAGAGGAGCTTGTCAGACCGGCTGCCCCCATGTCTTGAATTCCGACAAGCGCATCGGATTGAATCAGCTCCAAGCAGGCCTCGAGGAGTAATTTTTCCATAAATGGGTCACCAACTTGAACAGCTGGGCGTTTCTCATCTGATTGTTCGGTTAATTCTTCTGAGGCAAAAGTGGCGCCATGAATTCCGTCACGGCCCGTCTTCGCCCCGACATACATCACCATATTGCCGACGCCATGCGCCTGGCCCTTTTGGATATCCTTATGATCAATGAGACCGACACACATCGCATTTACGAGCGGATTTCCTTCATAGGACGGTTCAAACTGAATTTCGCCACCGACAGTTGGAATGCCAATACAGTTGCCATACCCTGCGATTCCAGCGACGACTTCTTTAAATAAGTAGCGGACTCTAGCAGAATCAAGCTCGCCAAAGCGAAGCGAGTTTAATAGAGCGATCGGGCGGGCACCCATCGAAAAAACATCGCGGATAATTCCGCCGACACCTGTTGCCGCTCCTTGATACGGTTCAATCGCTGATGGATGGTTGTGGCTTTCAATTTTAAAAACAACCGCCTGACCGTCGCCGATATCGACAATCCCAGCGCCTTCACCAGGGCCTTGGAGGACTCTTTCACCGGTTGTTGGGAATTTTTTTAAGACTGGTTTAGAATTTTTGTAGCTGCAGTGCTCCGACCACATCACCGAAAATAGTCCTGTTTCGGTATAGTTAGGGGTACGGCCAAGGATCGTTTCAATCATTGTAAATTCTTCATCTGACAAACCCATTTGCTGATATAGTTTTTCTGCTTTAATTTGGTTAGGATTTGGTTCAAGCGTTAACAACATGTGCTTCCCTCCAAGCTTTCACAATCGATTGAAACAATTTAAGTCCGTCCGCGCTTCCAAGCAGTTCATCGACTGCTCTTTCAGGATGGGGCATCATCCCAAGAACATTGCCTTTTTCATTTGTGATACCGGCAATATCAGCAAGGCTGCCGTTCGGATTTTCCTGATAGGTGAACACGATTTGGTTATTGGCTTTTAGTTGTGCAAGTGTTTCTTCGTCGCAATAGTAATTTCCTTCGCCATGAGCGACAGGGATGGTAATCGTTTGTCCTTGTTCGTATTCGGCAGTAAAGATCGTTCGGTTGGTTTCTACCCTTAGTTCGACAGGTTTGCATATAAAGGAGAGGCTTTCATTCCGCCGCATCGCACCTGGCAGCAACCCTGCTTCTAAGAGGATTTGAAATCCGTTGCACACGCCAAGGACAGGCTTGCCAGCGTCTGCTGCTTTGACTACTTCCTTCATCACTTTGCTAAAGCGGGCAATGGCGCCGGTGCGGAGGTAATCTCCATAGGAAAACCCACCTGGGAGGAGGATTCCGTCATATTCGGCTAAGCTTTCCGTATCGTGCCAAACATATTCGACCTCTTCACCAAGTTCATCTTGAATCGCATGAAACATATCGACATCACAGTTCGAGCCTGGAAAAACAATTACCGCGAACTTCACTTGGTTACACACTCCTCTACTTCGTAACGGTAGTCCTCGATCACCGGATTGGCCAGGAGGCTTGTGCAAATTTCATTAATGACCTCATCGATATTGCGCTCAGATTTTTCCACGGTTAATTCCATATATTTGCCGATGCGGACATCGGTTACTTCCTTGTAGTTTAAAGCATTTAGTGATTGAGTTACGGCCTTACCTTGCGGGTCTAGTACACTTTCTCTTAATGTGACAAATACCTTTACCTTATACATGGTGGTGACCTCCAAGTCTTGTTAAAATCGTTTCATAGGCTTCGGTTAAGCTGCCTAAATCACGGCGGAATACATCCTTATCGAGCTTTTCATTTGTCTGTTGATCCCATAGGCGGCATGTGTCCGGAGAAATTTCGTCGGCCAATAAAATGTGCTCCTCTGCGTCTTTGCCAAACTCGAGTTTAAAGTCGATGAGACGAATGCCAAGTTCATTAAAAAAGCTTGATAAAACTGTATTGATTTGCAGTGCTTTCTCTCGTAAAATTCTTGTTTCCTCAGTGGTTGCTATATTTAGTTCTAGGATGTGGTCAACGGTTACGAGCGGGTCCCCGAGATCGTCATTCTTTAGGTAGAACTCAACGAGAGGGGCTGCTAGCAGTTTACCCTCTTCGATTCCCAATCGTGTGGTGAGGCTTCCCGCCGCGACATTGCGAACGACTACTTCTAGGGGAATAATGGTAACTTTCTTTACCAGCTGCTCGGTGTCGGAAATTTTTTTGATAAAGTGTGATGGGATTCCGTGTTCTTTTAATTTTAAAAATAACAAACTAGTAATCTCGTTATTTAGACGGCCCTTCCCAGTGATCGTTTCCTTTTTTTGCCCATTGAAGGCGGTCGCTGAATCCTTGTATTCGACTAACACGGTGTGCGCATCGTCTGTCTTGTAAATCCGTTTTGCTTTTCCTTCATATAGCAGTTCCTTCATCGTGGGACACTCCTTATTTCGCAATATTGGGAATCTTCAGTCTAGAAGAGAGGGCAAAATACACCTGTTGCTGCCCCAATTCTTTTGTTCGGCTTTTTTCATTTACCGTGGAAGCTACTTTTTCCTCTTTTCGGTTAATGAAAGGCTCTTTCATTTACCGCGGGAGCTGCTTTTTCATCTTTTCGGTTAATGAAACGCTCTTTCATTTACCGGAGAGGCTACTTTTTCCCCTTTTCGGTTAATGAAACGCTCTTTCATTTACCGTGGAAGATGCTTTTTTTCATTTCGGTAAATGAAAAATTCCTTCATTTACCGCGGAGGCTACTTTTTCTCCTTTTCGGTCATTGAAACGCTCTTTCATTTACCGTAAAGGTTACTTTTTCCCCTTTTCGGTCACATAGAACCTCTCTACGTGACCGGGCAACCACTTTTTCCTCACTTCCGGTCACATAGAACCTCTCTATGTGACCATAATCCCAATCTTATACAAGTATCGGGCACTTAGCCCCTTTACCCATTCAATCCTAATCGATCAAAAATAGTATTAACATGCTGCAGGTGATAGTTGTAATCAAAACAATCGTCAATCTCTTCGCCAGAGAGCAATGAGGTAATTTTTCCTTCTGCCTCGATTAAGCCGCGGAATGGAACTTGCTGCTCCCACGCCTCCATTGCTTTCGGCTGGACCGTGTCATAGGCTTCCTCACGGGATAATCCCTTATCAATCAAAGCCAGCAGCACGCGCTGGGAATAAATTAAACCAAGCGTGCGGTCCATGTTGCGCTTCATATTCTCCGGATAGACAGTTAAATTTTTCACAATTCCACCGAAGCGATTTAGCATATAATTCAAAGCAATCGTCGAATCCGGCAGAATAATTCGTTCCGCTGAAGAATGGGAAATATCCCGTTCATGCCAAAGTGGCACATTTTCATAAGCGGTCATCATATAGCCGCGGATCACGCGGGCAAGCCCTGTCATATTTTCCGAGCCAATCGGATTGCGTTTATGCGGCATCGCCGACGAACCCTTTTGCCCTTTTGCAAAAAACTCCTCGACCTCACGCGTTTCACTCTTTTGCAGTCCGCGAACCTCAACGGCAAATTTTTCAATCGAAGTCGCAATCAACGCAAGCACGGATAAATAGTGTGCATGGCGGTCGCGCTGCAATGTCTGGGTGGAAATTGGCGCTCGGCCAAGACCCAAGTTTTCACAAACATACTGTTCGACAAATGGATCGATATTAGCATACGTTCCAACCGCACCGGAAATCTTCCCAAACTCGACACCTGCAGCCGCCTGCTTAAAACGCTCAAGATTACGTTTCATTTCCTCATACCAAAGAGCAAGCTTCAAGCCAAAAGTCGTCGGTTCCGCATGGACGCCATGCGTCCTCCCCATCATCACCGTAAATTTATGTTCAATCGCTTTGTTTCTTAAAATCTCAATAAAATTTTCCAAGTCTTTCACTAAAATCGCGTTAGCCTGCTTCAAAACATATGAAAGTGCTGTATCCACCACATCTGTAGAAGTTAAGCCGTAATGGACCCACTTCCGCTCCTCGCCCAGCGTTTCAGAAACCGCGCGGGTAAAAGCAACGACATCATGCCTTGTTTCTTCCTCTATCTCTTTGATACGCTCAATGTTAAAAGAAGCATTTTCCCGAAGCTTACGGACATCCTCTTTTGGAATTTCCCCTAATTCTGCCCATGCTTCGCAAGCAAGGATTTCCACCTCAAGCCAGGCATTAAAGCGGTTCTCCTCTGTCCAAATGGCTCCCATTTCAGGTCTAGTATAACGATCAATCATGATTTATCCTCCGATCTTTTCCTTCACTGTCTTCCAAATGCTGCACCCTTCAATCTCAGCAAGGGCCTCTTCTACATTATCACGCAAAATGGTGACATGCCCCATTTTCCGCTTCGTTTTCGGTTCTTTTTTTCCATACAAATGAATCTTCCAGTCCTTCATCTTCGGTATTTCCGCATGTAAATTTTCCAGATGCTCTCCCAATAGGTTGACCATAACTGCCGGTTTTAATAGCTCCGTACTTCCAAATGGCCAGTTGGAAACAGCGCGGATATGCTGTTCAAACTGCGACGTCGCACAGGCTTCTATTGAAAAATGCCCGGAATTATGCGGTCTTGGCGCTACTTCATTGATATAAATCGCCCCATCGCTGGTCACAAACATCTCTACCGCAAGCGTCCCGACTACTCCCAGCGAAACAGCGAGCTGCTGCGCTCTTTGAATGGCCTTTGTCTTTACAGCTTCCGAAATTCGCGCTGGAACAATCGTTATATGTAAAATGTTTTCTTCATGAATATTTTCGGCAATTGGAAAAATAGCTGTCTCCCCATTCAGCCCTCGCGTCACGATAACAGATATTTCTTTTTCAAACGGAATCCATTTTTCCAACACACAACTTCCATGGTTGAGTAGCTCCCCTGCTTTGCCTAAATCATCGGCATTTTTAATCACAAGCTGCCCCTTGCCATCATAGCCGCCTTTTGACGTTTTCAATACGGCTGGAAAGCCAATCGCCTCTATTTTTAAAAATAAATCCTCAGAACTGCCGATGATTTCATAAGGTGCGACCTCAATCCCTGCCTGCCGAATCGCTGCCTTTTCTTTGATTCGATCCTGTGTGATCGTCAATAGCTCTTTCCCTTGAGGCACATAGGCCTGATCGCACAGCCACCCTAACGTCTCGGCATCAATATTTTCAAATTCGTAGGTAATGACATCACTAATTTCAGCTAAGCGGCGAATGGCGTCACGATCATGATAGGCGCCAATCACCTCAACATCAGCCACCTGGCCGCACGGGGAGTCAGCCGCTGGTTCTAACACTGCAATCCGAAACCCCTGTGCCTTGGCCGCTAACGCCATCATCCGTCCGAGCTGGCCGCCGCCGATAATGCCGATCGTTGCTCCTGGAAAAATCGTCTTGTTAGACAAGCTCATCACTACTTTCTAGCACTTCATTTCTTGTTGTTTCTCTTCTTTCTTCTAGCTTTCTCGCTAACTCGGCATCTTCTGTTGCTAAAATTTGTGCCGCTAAGAGGCCTGCGTTTGTCGCTCCTGCTTTTCCAATCGCAACTGTCGCCACCGGAACACCGCCGGGCATTTGCACAATCGACAACAACGAATCGAGTCCATTTAAGGCCTGTGATTGAACGGGAACTCCAATGACCGGCAGAGTCGTTTGTGCAGCTACCATACCAGGAAGATGGGCCGCGCCGCCCGCGCCGGCAATGATCACCTTTAACCCCTGTCCTCTTGCTTCTTTTGCATATGTAAACATCAAATCAGGTGTCCGATGGGCGGAAACCACCTTTTTTTCAAAAGGAATCCCGAATTGTTCAAGAATCTCACAAGCATGTTTCATCGTATCCCAATCTGACTTACTTCCCATGATCACTCCAACTAAGTTCGCCATTCCTTCTCCCCCTGTTCACGGATAAATTATTCTCGGATAACAGCCCGTTTCTCTCGGATAGCCTTGCTTTTCTCTCGGATAGCAGCCCGTTTCTCTCAGATAGACTAGCTTTATTCTCGGATAACAGCCCGTTTCTCTCGGATAGACTTGCTTTACTCTCGGATATCAGCCCGTTTCTCTCGGATAGACTTGCTTTACTCTCGGATAACAGCCCGTTTCTCTCGGATAGACTTGCTTCTCTCTCGGATAGCAGCTCGTTTCTCTCGGATAGACTAGTCTTTCTCTCGAATGACTGTCCGTTTTTCTCGTTTCCGCTAGGTCAACAATAAAAAGCCCGGCGCAAACAGCATCTCAGAAAGAGAAAGCCATTTGTCCGGGCATAAATAAGGTAACACAAAGAGCGCGGGGCCCTGTATCGCTGCCGAACCTATTGACTTTCCCTCATAGTCCAATAATTTACGGTTATTGGGTAGAAACTTATGGGCCATATTCCCATGGATATACGAGGGTAAAGGTAAATTGTTTTATCAACTAAATTTATCATACCAATCAATTCATTATACTGTCAACAATTAAATCGAACGTTAATTTTAAAAACAAAGATAACGTTCGTGTTTTACTCAATTAACTTTGCTTCAAAGACAATTTGGCGGCCAACTGGCTCGTAAATGGTTTCGCCGCCCTTTTTAATTTCTTGAAAAATTGGTCTTTCTGTTCGGCGGACAGGGAGATAACCTTCTTGCTTCATTCTATTCAGGCAATCCTCAATACTTTCATTCTCCGCCACTTCAAATTGCATCTTCTTTTTACTCATGAAAATAGCTTCCCTCTTTTCACTGATTTCACCCAGAAGCCACCGTGAATCGATTTTGGTTCATACGAAATAATGAATGCCTTCGGGTCTAACGTTTTAATCGTCTCGTATAGTTTTAACTCAAATTTTCGTGGTGTAAGGATTTGCATCGCCATTCGATTTCCTTCCAGCCCATGTGCAGACCAGTCGGTAACACCATAGCCTTTCTCCCTCAATAATTTTGGCATATTCTTATCGTTTTCTGATGTAATCACATTGACCGTAATATACCCTAATGCCAGCTTTTCCTCAATTTTCATTCCGACAATGACCCCGATGCCATAGCCAACCGCATAGGCCACTAAATTTTGAATTTGATTAAGGTTATTTAAGACAAGCCCGAGGCCAAGAACATAGATAACCACTTCAATCATACTAAGGGAAGCTGCCAGATAGCGCTGACCCTTTAAAGTTAATATCATTCTTATCGTAAAAAAAGAAACATAGACGATATTTATGATTAGGATAATCGCAACCATGATAAAACTATTTTCTAACATAATGAGCCCCTCCCTAATTAATTTTGCTTCCTTCACTTTAGCACATTATTATTTTAAAACCTCAAGATTTATTTTTATTTGTGCAAAATAATATAAAGCTGAAAATATGTGAGGTGCTTTATTTGATTAAAAAAATATTCCTTTCGATTTCCCTATTCCTACTATTTATACCCGTTCAACCAGTCGCTCAAGCAGATCCATTACCAAAAATGAAAGCCGCTTTTATTAGAAACGATGATTTGTGGATCAAAACTGACAATAGGGAAAACAGAATTACAAATGGAGAGTATATAAGGTACCCTAAATGGTCACATGATGGTAATTGGATTGCTTACCTTAAAAGTAGAAAGAGTAGTTTTCACAATGGGGAACTCTGGCTATATAATTTGAAAATGGAGAAGCACTTCATGGTGAAAGAAGGGGTAACTAACAATTTTCAATGGGCGCCTGGGCAAAATAAAATGGGTTTCCTTGTTAATCAGGATTTATTTGTTCTAAATACTGAGCCATCTAAGCATTTCCTTGTAACACAAATAACAAAAGATATCACGAATTTTTCCTGGCTTCCTAATAGCAGCGGCTTTTTAACATCTGCAAAGGAAAATAAACAACTAAATTCTGATATTATATTATCAAAAATTTTGCTCCGATCGGATCGGCAAAAACCAGTTTTCAAACATTTTTACACAGTGCCAGTCGGAGAAAATGAAATCGTTGTAGGCAGCAGCCAGTTTAAATGGTCCCACGATCATAAGTGGATTAGCTTTATATTAAACCCATCCGCATCTATTTCTGCTGATAGCAATACACTTTGTTTGGTCACAGATGATGGAAAGTATTTTCAACGCGTTGATGAAATGTTAGATTATTTGGAATGGCTTCAATGGGCGCCGACTAAAAGCTTTATTGGATATATCGGGGGATTTGGAAGGGAAGCAAATATAAATAAACAATTAAAGCTGGTTAGTGTTCCTTCCTTTCAAAATGAAATTTTAACACCAAAAGGGTATGTCGACCGGGATTTATTTTGGAAAAATGACAGTACAATCTACGTGTCCCGTTCTAAAGAAATCAAACAAGCGGACCTGGATAAAAGACCATTACCAAGCCTTTATGAAATTGATATCTCGACGTTTAAGAATAAGCAACTAACCAATCCTACAAAAAATGAAGGTGACTTTGCACCGCAATTTTTTCATAGTCAGCTTCTTTGGGTAAGAACGGATACACAGACTGCCAATTTATTCGTTTCTCGAACAGATAATATGAAGGAAATAGCGTGGATAAAAAATCTTACAGTTGCAAGCGCGTATTATTCAAAGTGGAATTGGGAGGAGGTATTTAGTTTATATCGAGGTCAATCCTCTAATCATTACTAATTGGGTACTTATTGTTATGCTTTTGCGGGATGTGCTCTTATATGCTTTATTGGATACCTTTTTGTTGGTTTTTTCAGCGGGACGTGCTCCAATAAGCTCTATTGGATACCTTTTCCTCGGATTTTTCGGCGGGGCTGGCTCCAATAAGCTCTATTGGATACCTTTTTCTCGGATTTTCCGGTGGGGCGGGCTCCAATAAGCTCTATTGGATACCTTTTCCTTGGATTTTTCGGCGGGGCGGGCTCCAATAAGCTCTATTGGATACCTTTTTATTGGTTTTTTCAGCGGGGCGGGCTCCAATAAGCTCTATTGGATACCTTTTTCTCGGATTTTCCGGTGGGGCGGGCTCCAATAAGCTGAGAACCGCCCTCTGTGACCGAGAGATAGCTTTTTGACTCTTTTCGGGCACTGAGAACCGCCCTCTGTGACCGGGAGACATCTTTTTGACTCTTTCCGGGCACTGAGAAACGGGCTCTGTGACCGGGAGACAGCTTTTTGACTCTTTTCGGGCACTGAGAAACGCCTATTGGATACCTATTTCTCGGATTTTTCCTCGGAACGGTAACCAATAACCTTAATTGGTTACCACTTTCGCTTTTTTTCCGGCGTTTAGGTAACCAATAGCCCTCATTGGATAACACTTTCACATTTTTCCGGCGTATCGGTAACCACTAGCCCTCATCGGTTACCACTTTCGCCTTTTTCCCTGCGTTTCGGCAACCAATAGTCCTCATTGGTTATCACTTCATAGCTCTTTTTTTCCTCTACGGGCACTATAACTGCGAATCAATGGAAATTATCAAAATTCACCATGTAAAAAAGAGAACGCAAAAAGACAACCCTTCTGGGTTGTCCTAGATTTGCCTGGCAACGTCCTACTCTCACAGGGGCGCCTGCCCCAACTACCATCGGCGCTGAGAAGCTTAACTTCCGTGTTCGGTATGGGAACGGGTGTGACCTTCTCGC